>CAYTWG010000049.1:0-16642 GCA_964442005.1 uncultured Bacteroides sp.
CAACAACGTATTCAGCGCCAACTTCGCCCCAAGCGATTTCAGCGGGGTTCTTGCATGCGGTTACGCGGATGTGCTTGCCGTTAACGATGAGTTCGCTCTTTTCGAGATCGAAATCAACAGTGCCGTCAAACTGACCGTGCATTGTGTCATACTTGAGCATGTAAGCCATGTAGTCAACGGGGAGAAGGTCGTTGATAGCAACTACTTCGATGTCGTCACGCTTGGTCGATGCACGGAAAACGAAACGTCCGATGCGGCCAAAACCATTAATACCTATTTTTGTCATAATTGTAAATAAAAATTATTGGGTTAAAATAATTTGTCTCTTTGTTATCTTACCATTTGAAAAAGCCTGTCATACAGTATCATGCCGACGCCGTTGCAACAACCTCTTCCTACGGCAGTGCAAATTTACTAATTTTTTTGATATCGGACTCTAATATTGGAAAAATAAAAGAAAAAAATCTTTATTTATCCTTTGATAAAAGTGAAACCGACACCATGAGGTCTTTGCGAGATATACTCATTGAGATGTATCAGCGTGGAAATAAATGTATTAATTTTGCGTTATACTGAATAAATGTATTAATTTTACATTTTTGATAAACACTTTAAAAACTGATTGCACCGAGGTGCAGCCATTAATTTTTTATGAAAAAGACAGTATTTATAGCATTATTGGTACTCAGTACAGTTATAGCTGCCGCGCGGCAGCCCGAGAAGGGTTACCGTGGATTTGTGGATGGTAGCGTGACATTGAATACGGAGATTTCTTTCTTCGGTGATGGCGGACCGTCAAATTCATATTTGTGGTTAGGCGGTTCGACCACACACGGTTATCAGTTCAATCCATATCTGTTTGTCGGAGGCGGTGTGGGGTATGAGACAGTCCTTGCGCCCGGAAAGGATCGTCCCGGGCGCATATTTCCGGTGTTTGCCGATGTACGTACCGATCTTAAGTTCAACCGGTTCACTCCGTTTGCTGATGTTAAGCTCGGTGTGAACTTTACCCGAGGAGCCGGCATATACTTCTCTCCTGCCGTTGGTTACCGTTTTAACTGGGGACGCCGCACGGCAATAAATTTCGGTATAGGGATGACGTTGTTTGGTCGGCAAATGGATTATATAGATCATATTTTTGCTCCCGATGGGGGAATAATAGGATCGGAAGTCGTCGGTCGCTATCATGGCGTTGAGGTGCATCCCACCTTCAGGCTTGGAATTGAATTCTGACCCGCCCGGAGCCTTTCGGGGGGGGCGTCTGCATCCGACGTCCCCCATGGTGCTTTTGCGGTTATTTCCCTTCGATGGTGTCGAGGAGTTGCTGTGCGGCGTCCTTGGTGTTTACTTTGTTGATGATGTGGGTGATACGATGGTCGGCGTCTGTGATAAATGTGGTCCTGACCGTACCCATGTATTCACGACCGCCCATTTTCTTTTTCTGCCATACCCCGAAGGCTTGGTTTACCTCCGTCGACTCGTCGCTGAGCAACAGAAACGGCAGGCTGTATTTTGATGCAAATTTGCCATGACTTGACACTGAGTCTTTGCTGATTCCTATAATGGTGTAGCCAAGGTCGCGCAGCGCGTCGTAACCGTCACGTATCGAGCATGCTTCGGCAGTGCAGCCGGGCGTGTTGTCTTTGGGATAAAAATAGATAATCAGGGGTTTCCCGGCAAAATCTGATGCTAATACTTCCTTTCCTTCCGGATTTTTACCTAATATTTCAGGTATTTTGTCGCCTATTTCCATATAATTGATCAATTGTGTTGTTAAATATTATTTAAACGGTGATTTAAGCGGATTTGTTTTCATGTCGCTGCGGTGAAGTATCACGGGCGGCGGGTTATGCGGGCGCCGAGCCGGTTCAGGCGTTCTTCGATTGACTCATATCCTCGGTCGATCTGTTCGATATTGTCGATGATGCTTGTCCCGTTTGCCGACATGGCGGCGATGAGCATGGCGATACCGGCACGTATGTCGGGCGAATGCATGTGGTTGGGACGGAGGGGCGAGGTGTGATTGTTGCCTATCACTACCGCTCTGTGAGGGTCGCAAAGGATGATGCGAGCACCCATGTCGATCAGATGGTCGACAAAGTATAGTCGGCTTTCAAACATCTTTTGGTGAATCAGCACACTGCCGTCACACTGCGTGGCTGTGACCAGCATCACGCTTATAAGGTCGGGTGTCAGTCCGGGCCAGGGTGCGTCGGCTATGGTCAGTGTCGACCCGTCGAGTGACGACTCGATAGGGTAGCTTTCACGGGCGGGGATGAAGAGGTCTTTGCCCTGTTGCTCGACTATGATGCCGAGGCGCCTGAAACACTCGGGAATGATGCCGAGATTCTCGGGCGACACGTCCTTGATTGTCAGACTGCTGCGCGTCATTGCTGCCATGCCTATGAAACTTCCCACTTCAATCATGTCGGGCAGCACTGTGTGAGTGGCTCCGTGGAGCGAGTCGGAGCCTTTGATCGTAAGCAGATTGGAGCCAATCCCTTTGATATCGGCTCCCATTGCTTTAAGCAGACGGCACAACTGCTGGATGTAGGGCTCACACGCCGCGTTGTAAATTGTCGTCGTGCCTTGGCTGAGAGCCGCAGCCATTATGATGTTAGCCGTGCCGGTTACCGAAGCTTCGTCAAGGAGCATGTAGGTGCCGTGGAGCGACTCGGGCGCTTCGAGAAGGTAAGCGCGACGGTCGGGGTGCTCGGTCAGTCGGGCACCGAGTTTTAAGAATCCTGTTATGTGGGTATCGACGCGCCGGCGACCTATCTTGTCGCCTCCCGGTCGCGGGAAAAATGCTTTGCCGAAACGTGCGAGCAGCGGACCGACGATGAGTACCGACCCGCGCAGAGCGGCGCATCCGCTGATAAATTCGGGACTCTCGATGACCGACGTGTCGATATTGTCGGCGCGGATGGCGTAGACACCCTTGTTGAGCCGGTCGACTGTCACACCCATCGTGCGCAGGAGCTTGAACAGGTTGATTATGTCGGCAATCTCGGGAATATTGGACAAGGTGACGGTTTCGGAAGTGAGAAGTGCGGCGCTGATTACCTGTAACGCCTCGTTCTTGGCGCCCTGAGGTGTTATCTCCCCCGAGAGCCTATACCCTCCTTCAATAATAAATGAACTCATAGGTCTGTCAGTTTGAAAAAGTTAAATCAGATATGTTCAACCTCGGGAGAGAGGGTTATGCCGAATCGGTCTCTTACTCCGTTGGCTATAAGCCGCTCAAGCTCAAGGATATCGGACGCGGTAACGTGACCGGTGGCGTTGACAATCACGAGCGGTTGTTTTTCCCACACTTTGGCGCCGCCGACTGACCGTCCTTTAAAGCCGCAGCGGTCGATGAGCCATGCGGCGGGAATCTTTATATCGCCGTCGGGTAAGGTGTATGACGGTATGTCGCCTCCACCGCCACACTCTTGGCGCCATCGTTCGTTGATTCTATGAAATATGTCGCCGCTGACAACCGGATTTTTGAAGAAACTGCCGGCGCTACCGGTTTCGACCGGGTCAGGAAGTTTTTCCCGGCGTATCCTGATGACGGCGTCGCGCACGTCGGCGGGTGAAGGCTCTGTCGGGACATCGTGTCTGATGCAATCGGCGACTGTCGATGCCAAAGTCCCGTAACCGAGCCGTGGCGTAGGTTTGCGCGACAGCCTGAATGAGACCGACGTGACTATATATCGACCTTTGTCGGGCGATTGTTTCAGGCGTGACTCGCGGTAGCCGTATCTCATGTCGGCAGCCTTGAAAACGACCGTTTGCAGTGTCTCTGTGTCGAAACAGGTTACACGGTCGATAACATCGGCAATCTCCACGCCGTAGGCACCGATGTTCTGCACTGCGGCAGCCCCTGTTTCGCCCGGAATCAGCGACAGATTTTCGAGCCCCCACAGCTGTCGGTCGGTCGTCCATTCGACAAGCCGGTCAAATGTCACTCCGGCTCCTGCTTCGACTGTCACGGAAGCGCCGTCGCTTTCGGCAGCATTGATAAAACTGATGCGTGAATGTAGTACGGTGCCGGGGAAGTCGGCTGTAAAAAGCAGATTGCTCCCGCCCCCGATATGAAGCAGGGGCGGAAGCAAGCTGTCGCAATGTTGCGTGAAAAGTTCTATGAGGTCACTGACGGAACTGTATTCGACAAATCGACTGCACGACACGTCAAGACCGAATGTGTTAAGGTGTCGCAGACTTTTGCCCCGTGTCAGTTCTGTCATGTTTGATTAGCCGGTGCTAAGGGGTTGTTATGATCAGCGGATGATTACCTTTACCGATTCTCCTCCAGCTGAAACGATATAGATGCCCGAAGCAAGTCCTGTGGCGCTGACTTCACGTCCTTCAAGGGTGAACACCTTGAACGAGTCGGCGCCGCTGACAGTGATAGTGCCGTTGTCGGCTGAGACTTTGATGCCGGTCTTGTCGGCGGCAACAGAATCTACTCCGCCTGAGCTATCTTTCTTGTTGAATGATTTTTCTGAGGCATTGACGATTTCTCCTGTGATAGCATTGGTGATCATGGCTACGACACGGAAGTCATCGTTGCTGACATAACGGAGGGGAATTTCAGTAGAGAAGGTGTAGTCAGTGTCTTTTTTTATGTTGTCAGGGAGTGAACCTTCAAGTCCGGGATAAGAATACAGATCGCGTGCTACATCTTCAAAGGTAGTTCTGACTTGGCTGCCTTTGAGTTCCCAACCGCCCATTTTACCACGGCTGCCGCCGGCATAGTAGTTGGTCTGGTAATAGGGACCTACATTATCTTCTACAAGTGCAAATGACAGATAGTGAGGTACAGACGAGTCGATGATGAATCGGGTCGATGAGTTGACAACGAGTTTGTCTGAGTTGACAGAACCGGAGAAATCAACCTTACAGTAAGCTCCATGCTGGGTAAATGAGTCGAAGATGTCATCGACATACGAGTTAGCGTCAGACACGGTGGGTGTTAACTGGAATGAGCGGTTGAATATGGCACAGGGGAATCCGCTGATATAATCATCGACAAACTCAGAATAGGTGGATGCTTCCATCTCATCGCCTGAATGAACGGCGATGCGCATAATGCGGTCGGGATAGGTTTTCTTTATATAGTCCATCATCACCATGCCGGCGGGGCACCAACCGCACCATGTTCCTGTGCCTTCTTCCACTACGACGTTACGGTCGTAACCGTCGCTATAGACTGCAACGGGAGAAGTTACGCTCGGATTAGAGTATTGAAGTTCTGTGCTGTTGACGGTGGTGATAGTCGACGTGATATTGACATATCCGGGATTGTTGAAAGCGATATTGTTAATAGTGCATGACGCAGAGTTTCCGGGTTGTATGTTGCATGCCAGATCCGTTGAAACGGGATCGGAGCCTTCGACTTCGGTCGTTACCTGAAGTTTGTTGATTTTGTTGACGCCGAGATTATGTACGGTGATGGAATAAGAAGCCTGAGCTCCCGGTTTCACATAGGTGGGGAATTTGCTGTCAGAGATTTCAACAAAATTGTTCGGTAGGTTATCACCTTCGATGGTACATGAAATGCAGGCGCTACCTATCTCTGATGAACCTAATCCCCATTTAGTCGGGAACGTGTCATTGTTGGAAGTGGCATAGAGACATGTGTATCTATCAGTAGGTACGCCGTCGACGGTCAGGTAGTAATAAGGGCTTACCGAGGGTATGATGTAATAACATCCGACATACAGAGACTTGTCAGCTGAGGTTATCTCATAAGGATTGTCAAGTGTTATATAGTTGGTGCCGAACGGTGTATCAGACATCTTGCCTGCCTGAATATTGGAAGGTGTCGAGCCGAGGGTTTCAGCGACAAACACTTTTACGTCAGTGACTAGGTTGCGCTGGGGTGACTTTCCGTCAGTGCCGGCAACTATATTGACCGAGGTGATTTTGTTGCCTTTGAGCAGAGCCAGGTCCTCCGGCGGGATTTCAAATGCGACAAAGATGCGCGTGACGCCTGCCGTAGTGCCGTTAAGGGCGTAGGCTGTATATGGGTCCTGTGCGTAAGTGAAGTTCATTGACTGAGTAGCTCGGGAGAGCACCGGCGCTTTTTCTGTAGCTGTAACGGTCCCTTTGAAGCGATCAAAGTCTGATGTCTTACATGGCGTGTATTGAATCTGAGCCAGTGCCGACCCTGATACGAACATGGCGGCGAGGAAATGTAAAGCTTTTCTCATAACGATATGTTTTTTAATTAAGGCGCAAATGTAACAAAAATAATTGATTGTTGCGGCAATAATTGAAGAATATTACAATTTTATCGTGTTTTGAATAGAAATAATAAGTCATGGTGTAGGCTGATATATGGTGCTGATTGTTTTTGAAAAAAATTACAGAAAAATTTGGAAGTATGAAAAATTTAATTGTACCTTTGCGGTGTGTTAGATAAGTACAACACCAAAACACTTGTTATATGAAACATATTTTGTTAACTATCCTTGTCATTCTGATGTGTATTATCGTTGTCTGAGAAACGATACCAGTGTGATGACATAAATGTTTGAAAACCGTAATCCGATGATTGAACTGAAAAATCTGACTTATTCTTATCGAAAGAATGTCAATGCCGTTGATGACGTCAGTGCTACGATAGGCAACGGTATATACCTGCTTCTTGGTGAAAACGGCGCCGGAAAGACTACGCTGCTTAATCTGATGGCGGGGCTGCTCATACCACGTAAGGGTAGTGTCGTCATTGATGGAATGAATCCATCGCTGCATCAGCCTGAGACGATGGAGAAAATCTTCTGTCTCGGCGACACGTTTGATTCCCCTTTTGCAACGATCAATGAACTTGCACGGTATCACTCTGTGTTTTATCCGGGTTTCAGCCGGGAGATGTTTGCCGACAATCTAAAGGCGTTCGGACTCACCGGCAACGAGAAGTTTAAAAATCTGTCGCTCGGGTTCAGACATAAGTCAATTTTATCATATACACTTGCGCTGGGTGTTGATGCCCTGTTGCTTGACGAGCCGGCAAACGGTCTTGACATCAATTCCAAAAAGGAGTTGAAGCGCATGCTGGGACGGTGTGTCGGGGAAAAGCAGACTGTGATAATCTCTACCCACACGGTCAGTGACCTGCAGCCGTTGTTTGACGGTGTGCTGCTGCTTAACCGTGGGAAGCTGACGGTGTCGATGTCGACTTATGAGATAACCTCGTGTCTGCAATTCGTGACGTCGCCGGTGCCTGTCGCCGGTGCTATTTATCAAGAGCCCGAAGCCGGTCTGTTCCGCGCCATCATTGAAAACATAGACGGTGAAGAGAGCGAAATGAATTATGAACTGTTTTACTCGGCATTCATGTCTGATGCACGTGGAGCAGTAATTGATGCACTTAATAAGAGAAAATAACAATGAATAGCCTGTTTTCAATAAACCGTTTTGGCAAGTTCGCCCGGTTTTATCTGCCGATGGAGAAGAGGATTGCTGTATTTACGGTCTTGTGTGTGATCCTCGGATATATCCTGTGTCAGATTTCCACAATGGGTACACCCAAAGACGGACTGTTTACTCTCGGGTCTTTTATAGTATTATTGCCTTTGTACGCCGCTCCACTGACGTTCTCGCGCAACACCGAAGCGTCGATGACGATAGGATTGCCGGTGTCTTGGGTGGAAAAATCGGTCGGCATGCTTGGCTTCTGTTTCGTGGTAGTCCCGATTATAATGGCTATAACATGGTATATATGTATCGGTTTCGGAGCAATGTTCTTTGTCCACGTTGATCCTGCAGCTTACATGCAGAAGTATATAATTGCTTCAAGTGAAATAAATTTTGACAGTCTGCAGAACATGCATGAGGGCACAAAAATTTATAGCTATATCTCAACGATGTTTGCTCCTGCAATAGGACTTTTTGCGGTGGTGAATGCACGTAAGGCAAAGTTGACATGGGGAATTCTGTCACAGATAATAGCTTATATAGCTGTCTCGATTTTATCGGGAGTCTACTTTGCCATTATTGGTTTCCGTACCGGTTTGAGTCAGGTGATGAAAGGAGGTGATATGCCTGATCCTAATGAGCTGGCTCAGTCGATTGTTGCAAAAGTAATGGAAATGCTGCCTGTAATGGAGTTTGCGATTCTGGCGGTCGTCGTTATAGCATTGGTTCTGACCGTGTATAAAATAAAAAGTAATCACGCTTGATGGAGTTTAAAGCAGATAAACCTATTTACAGGCAGATAGTTGACTATGCCTACGGGTGTATCCTTGCCGATGAATGGCATGCCGGAGAGCGTGTCCCGTCGGTGAGAGAGCTTGGCGTGGCGCTCGCGGTAAATTCTCATACAGTGCTTAAGGCTTATGAATATCTTACCGATCATGGTGTGATAGCCGCGCGTCGCGGGATGGGGTATTTTCTTGAGCCCGATGCTAAGGAAAAAGTTAATGCTGACCGTCGGCAATATTTCTTTGACGAGACGCTGACACACCTGTTCGGACAGATGGATCTACTCGGAATATCTATTGATGATGTAGTGGAGCGCTACCGCCGGAGATAGATGCGCGGTTAGATTCCCTGATAAATACACCGCCGGCTTCCCGTTGCCGTTCCGATAGATGGAGCGCTGACGGGAAGCCGGTGGCGTATTTGTATATATGTGTACAGTGTAATGACTGTATATCAGATGGAGAGGCGGCGCAGGGTGTTGAGCAGCTCGCGGTTGATGGGCTTATCGTTCTTGATAGCCTTGGTGAAGGGTACGTAGACAATCTCGTCGTTCTTGATACCGATCATTACGTTGCGCTGGTCATCGAGAAGCGCGTCGATAGCGGCGGCTCCCATGCGTGATGCAAGGATGCGGTCATGAGCCGTGGGCGAACCGCCTCGCTGGAGGTGACCGAGGATAGAGACACGCACGTCATATCCGGGATACTCGTTTTTAACACGTTCGGCAAGAGCCATGGCTCCACCGGTTACCGGGCTTTCGGCTACGAGAACGATTGATGAGTTCTTGCTCTTGCGGAATCCGTTCTGAATAAGTTCGGCAAGCTGGTCGACCTCTGTTGATATTTCCGGGATAATTGCCGCTTCGGCTCCGGCGGCGATAGCGCCGTTGAGGGCGAGAAATCCTGCGTCACGTCCCATTACTTCGATGAAGAAAAGACGTTCGTGGCTTGTCGCTGTGTCACGGATTTTGTCGACACACTCCATGATGGTGTTCAGTGCCGTGTCATAACCAATAGTCGTGTCGGTGCCGTAAAGGTCGTTGTCGATGGTGCCGGGAAGTCCTATGATAGGGATATTGAACTCGTTGCCGAAAATGCGGGCACCGGTGAGCGAACCGTCGCCGCCAATTACAACAAGTGCGTCAATTTCCTGACGTTTCAGGACGTCGTAGGCGAGCTGTCGACCTTCGGCAGTCTCAAACTCCTTGCATCGGGCGGTTTTGAGGATTGTACCTCCCATCTGGATAATGTTGGATACATTCTGTGTGCGGAACTCAACAATCTCGTCGGTGATGAGTCCACGGTAACCGCGATAGATACCTTTCACACGGAAACCGCTGAAGATGGCTGAACGGGTGACGGCTCGTATAGCCGCATTCATTCCGGGTGCATCACCTCCCGAAGTGAGGATACCGATGCATTTAATTTCTGACATAGGCTAATGGTTAATTATAGGTTTAAGCTTGGAATTACGTTGGTTAAATACGCTGCAAAGTTAAATAAAAATCGTTAACGGCAAATACCGCATTAACATTTATTGTAAAACGTGCCGGTATCGCGTAAAAAACGATCGCTCGTGAGTCGATTACATTGCACGTTGTGGCGGATCACTCTTCTTCGATAGAGTAGTTGAAGAAGTCGATCAGCGGTTTCAGTATGCGGAATCGTTCGGATGTGATTTCAACCCACGACGGGTCGGTGAAGAAGTTGCGGTCACAGGAGCAGAATTTGCCGTAGTCCTTGAGCCGCAGCACCTCGGCGAGCGGATGATCTTTGGGATAGCCCTTGGGTATCGTTTTCAGACGGTTACCATACCATCCGGGGTAAAGTCGGACCATCTCGGGGCTATTGATGATTTCTTCAAACTCCTCGCTGTTGTCAACGATGGCGCGACGGAGCTTGCGCAATATAGCGGAGTCGGGACACCACATGCCTCCGTACTGACCGCTTTCGCCGGGACGAATGTCGATTTGCAGATAATCGCATGCTCGCTCGGCATGACGTCCGTAGGTGCTGAGAATTGCAGAGAAGTAGGTCTTGTAAGGTGTCTTGTCGGTCGAGAAACGGGTGTCACGGTAGATGCGGTAGACCGATGTTTTTGCTGTCTGAGACGCCATTGCCGGTTCCCACTCCGACATCAGCGCTATGAGACGGTCAATATCGTCAAGGAAATGATTGCGCAGATCGTCAAATTCGGGTTTGCGCGCTTTGAACCATTCTCGGTTATTGTTACGTGACAGTTCCTCGAGGAAGCTGAACACGTGTGACATATAGTAAGGCATGAGGGTGCGATGTATTGAATAGATTATTAAATGTGTTGGAGCGGACGTTGCCGTGAGATAGAGCGGGTCATTTTACATCTTCCCACTCGACATCGGTAATCTGCTGTTCGACTTCGGTAAAGGTGTTGCCGGCGTTGTCGCTGACGGTCGACTCGGTCTCGGTGACAGTGATTTCCTCAAAAGAGATGTATTCTCCGACATCTTTCCCTATTTTTTTCTTCTTGTCTGACGGTTTCCCGCTCCATCCGGCTTTCCGTTCCTGAGGACGACGGTTGCGGTTGCCGTACATCGCTTCGTAAGCCTGGCGGGTCGAGCGGCGGAAACGATTGATGGTGAGAATCCCGCGTATCAGTGGCGGCAGGATATATATTGCCAATATTATTAATATCAGGTATAGAAACATGGTAGATGTGTAATTCTTGTAAGTAGTAGCTCACGCTGAGACCTTTATGAAATCAACGGCGCAGTGATGACAATCCCGATATGATAATATATAGAATGATGGAACAGCAGAGACCCTGAACTCCCAGAAAACATACAAACAGGATTGTCGCAATGATGATCAGGTAGCGCAGGAAGTTGACATCGGGGCGTACGTTCTTGAATTTCAGCGAGAACATCTTAAGTCCTGAAACCATCAGAAGCGGAACGACAACAGTGAGGAATCCAGAAACAAATTCCCACTGACGCGACATCTCGTCAGCTCCGAAATGAGTTGTCAGAAACGCCGAGTAGCCTATCCAGAAGATTGCGTTTGCCGGAATCGGCAATCCGATGAATGATGTGGTCTGCCGGTCATCGATATTGAACTTTGCAAGACGCAAGGCTCCGAGAACGGGAATTATGAGAGTACAGAAACGCGCGTAGCCGATGCCGTAGTGTTCAAAGCAGTTAAGCATCAGAAATGCGGGCGCGAGACCGAAACTTACGAGGTCTGACAGTGAGTCGAGCTCTTTCCCGATTGCCGAGTAAGCTTTAAGCATACGTGCCGATGCCCCGTCAAGGAAGTCAAACAGGGCGGCGGCTCCAATCAGAATCCATGCAAGCTGCATGCCTGTGAGATTGCCGACTAATGTCGTTGAAAAGTTGAACGCACAGACACATGCAAGGCAACCCGACAACAGATTCAGGCAGGTGATGGTGTTGGGGATGGAATTGATTATGCGTTTTAACATTGTGTTTTATCGGGCTTCAGGCGAGCGACTTCGGTAATGCCACCGATTGTCTTGTCGCCTATTTTGACTTTGATTTCTGTGCCGAGAGGGAGGTATAGGTCAATGCGTGACCCAAATTTGATAAATCCCATGTGATCCTCTATCAGCGCTTCGTCACCCGGCTCGGCGTAGGTCACAATGCGACGCGCCATTGCTCCGGCAACCTGTCGCATAAGTATTTCTTGTCCGTGGGGAGTGCGGATGACTACAGTCGAGCGCTCGTTCTCGGTACTTGATTTCGGAAGATATGCTCCAAGGAAGCGTCCTGGATGATGAGCGGCGTAAATGACCTCTCCGTCAACAGGGAACCAGTTGGCATGCACGTTGAAAATGCTCATGAATACCGACAGCTGTATGACTTTCCGGTGGAGATATTCATCTTCAAATGTCTCTTCAAGAGCAACTACTTTACCGTCAGCCGACGATACAACCACGTTGGCACGGTCGCCGTGGAAATGGCGCCGCGGGCTGCGGAAGAAATTGACAACAAGGAGATAGAAGATTAAGGATATAACACTGACAACCACAGGCACAGCAGCAATGTCTCTGAGGAAAATCCACAGAGGAACATTGATGATGAGCAATGCTATAAGAAGTAGGGTTAATATGTTGGCACCTTCATGGTGTATCTTTACTCTCATTGGGGCATTAGTCTTATTAATCGGCAAAGATAAGTTAAATTTTTAATTCTTTCAAATAAAACGACATAATTGTGATAACAGTTCTCCCGTCGTATTGATTTTTACAGGCAGTAGTCATCGCCATGCGTGTCGGTATTAGTGAGCTGTTAAGAATTATGCATTACCGGTGTCTCCGGGGGATGAGGAGTTGTCATCGGTTTTTCCGAGACGTCCATGCCGGCGCAGTGACTCGGCAATTATCCACTGGAGCTGACCGTTGACCGACCGGAATTCCTGTGCAGCCCACCTCTCCACAAGTTCCATTGTGGAGGGGTCGAGCCTTAGCAGAAATCCTTTACTTGATTGTTTGGGCATTGGCGTTAACTGATTTTACTGGTATAGTGTTCCGGCGTTGAGGACGGGCTGAGCCGGTTCGTCGCCGCAGAGTACGACGAGAAGATTGCTCACCATGGCAGCCTTGCGCTCTTCGTCGAGTTGTACTACATCTTCCTCCTTGAGTTGGTCAAGCGCCATCTTAACCATTGAAACGGCTCCTTCTACAATCTTTTCACGTGCCGAGATTATTGCTGAAGCCTGTTGACGGCGAAGCATCACGGCTGCGATTTCAGGAGCGTAGGCGAGATAGTTGAGTCGGGCTTCCACGACTTCGATGCCTGCCATAGCGAGACGTTCGTTGAGTTTTGCCTCAAGCTGTTCGTTGATCTCGTGTCCGTCACTGCGCAGGGTTATCTCACCGCGTTTCCCTTCTTCTTCGTCGTAGGCATATCTGCCGGTGACTTCGCGCAGGGCTGCATCGCTCTGGATGCTTACAAAAGCGTTAAGTGCTTTGGCTATTTTGTCGCCGCCAATCTGTACCGACTTGCCGTCCTGGGATGTCGTGATATCCTGATCGTCACCGGCGTCGATGTCAAACACGACGCGGTAGGTGTCGCGTACTTTCCAGACGAGTACCATACCTATCATGACCGGATTACCTATCTTGTCGTTTACTTTAATAGGGGCGATGTCCATGTTACGGATTCGGAGCGATACTTTCTTCTTTGTCATGAAGGGATTGATCCAGAAGAAACCGGTTTTCTGATATGTGCCGCGATAGTTGCCGAAGAATATCATGACTCGCGCCTTGTTGGGCTGCTGGACAAAAAATCCGCAGCTAAGGATGATGTCGGTTATAAGTGCTACTCCTGAAAAAATTCCTGAAATCCAGTATAAGTGTTCCGGCATTATTATAAATGATGTTACTGCAAGCGCCGGGATGAGAACAAGTACAATGGCGAGCATTGTAAAACCGTTCAATATCTTTCCTACGTAAGGAAATTCGCAATTGTTTTCTTTCATGATGTGATATTATTTTGATATTATTTTGCTGCAAATATAATATTTGTTTTCAATATCACAAAATAAATCGGGAGGAAAATAGACGGACTTACCGGACAGGATGCTGCCCGGTAAGTTCAGTATAAATCAGGTCTTAGAGTGGACGGGGTGTCAGAATTTCTGCATGTCGACGAGACGGCGGTAATAGCCGTTAAGGGCGAGAAGCTCGTCGTGGGTACCGCGTTCGACAATCCGTCCTTCATGGAGGACACAGATGAGCGACGCGTTTTTGATAGTTGACAGCCGGTGAGCGATGACGAGGGTAGTGCGGTTTTCCATGAGCCGGTCAAGGGCTTGCTGCACAAGTTTCTCACTCTCGGAATCAAGAGCTGATGTCGCCTCGTCGAGTATCAGCACCGGAGGATTTTTCAGTACGGCGCGGGCAATGGACAGTCGCTGGCGCTGTCCGCCTGACAGACGGCATCCGCGGTCGCCGATAGGCGTGTCATATCCTTTCTCGGAGGCGCGTATGAATTCATCGGCGTTGGCTATGCGGGCAGCTTCCTCGACTTGTTCCATGGTCGCGTTTTCGACGCCAAACGTGATGTTGTTGTAGAACGTGTCGTTAAACAGTATAGCTTCTTGATTTACGTTGCCCATGAATCCGCGCAGGTCATGGATGCGCAGGTCACGTATGTCGATACCGTCGACCGTTATGCGTCCTGCATTTACGTCATAGAAGCGGGGGATGAGATCGGCAATTGTCGATTTTCCGGAGCCCGACTGCCCGACAAGTGCTACGGTGGCACCGGCTGGAATGTCGAGACTGATGTCATGGAGCACTTCATTGTTGCCGTAGCTGAAGGAGACGTTGTCAAACGTTATGTGTCCCTTGAGTTTTTTTATTTCTGACGGGTCGGCAGGATCTTTTATCGGATTCTCGGCATCAAGGATTTTGTCGATACGTTCCATTGACGCGAGACCCTTCTGGACGGCATAGGCGCCTTTGGAGAAGTCTTTGGCGGGATTGATGATCGAGTAGAAGATGATGAGGTAGTAGATGAATTTTCCCGCTTCGAGTGATGATGTGCCGGTCAGTATCAGCCAACCTCCGAACCATAGCACGATGGCGATGGCGATAGTGCCGAGAAATTCGCTCATGGGGTGAGCCATTTCCTGGCGCCGAGCCACGCGGTTGCACATCGAGCAGTAACGCTGATTCTCACGGTGAAAGCGCTCTTCGACTTTCCGCTCGGCATTGAACGCCTTTATGATGCGCAGTCCGCCGAGAGTTTCTTCTATGTTGGACATGAGAAGTCCCCACTGGGTCTGCTGTTCAAACGAGTTGCGTTTCAATTTTTTACCTACACGTCCCATTATCGTGCCGGCGATGGGCAGGAGCAGAAGGACAAACAGCGTCAGCTGCCAACTGATCGCAATCATTGTACCGAGATAAACGATTATGAGTACCGGATTCTTGAAAATCATGTCGAGCGATGACATGACAGAGTGTTCCATCTCGGCGACATCACCGCTCATGCGCGCCATCACGTCGCCCTTGCGCTCGGTGGTGAAGAATGACATGGGGAGACTCAGGACTTTGTCGTATAGCGAGTTTCGGATATCGCGCACGACACCGGTGCGGAGAGGGATGATGAAGTAGGAGCTCATGTAGGAGGCGGCACACTTGAATGCCGTCATGACGACAAGCACTCCGGCAAGAATTGCGAGAGTGGTCGTGGCTCCGAATTTTGCTATTCCTTCCTGGGTGTAGTAATAGAAGTTGTTGAAAGCGACTTCATTGAAAGAGCCGCTGCCCCAGGGCATGAACTCATAGACACCGTCATTGACCTTGAACAGGATTTCAAGTATCGGAACAATGACAGCAAAAGAGAACAATGTCAACACCGCGGTGAGGATGTTGAAGAGGATATTGAGTATAAGATACTTCTTGTAGGGAGGTACGTAGCGCCTCAAAACCTTGATAAATTCCTTCATCGTGGGTAGTCGTACGGGGGATTAAAAATACAGATTGTGCCCACCGGTGCCTTTTGTGAGGCAGGGTGGGCGCTTATTGTTTGGGATGATTACTCGCTGACGAGTTCCATTCCGCGACGAAGGGCTTTTTCGTTGGCGGGAATGAGGTGGTGATGACGTTCGGGGAGTACCTTTCTGAGACCGCGAAGCACGGTATCGAGTGACACCATGGGACGTGCCTTGATCAGTGCCCCGAGAAGCACCATATTGTAACCCTTGGCATTGCCAAGTTCTATCGTGGCATTCATGGCGTCGACAGGCACGACCTTTATGTCGGTACGTTCGGGACGGCGATGTATGCCGTAGGGATCATATATGAGGATACCTCCGGGCTTGACGTGAGATTCAAATTTGTCAAGACTCTGTTGATTGAGAATGACTGCGATGTCGTAGCTGTCAAGCACCGGCGAACTGATTTCCGAGTCGCTGAGGATGACGGTGACGTTGGCTGTTCCGCCACGCTGTTCGGGACCGTAAGAAGGCATCCACGTAACCTCGAGGTCGTCCATCAGGGCGGCATAGGCGAGGATCTTACCCATAGAGAGGACACCCTGACCGCCGAAACCGGCTATTATAATTTCTTCTTTCATTTGGTTGTGTCTTTGAGGTCACCCAACTGATAGTGGGCAAACATGTTTTCTTCCATCCACTTGTTGGCTGCTTCCGGAGTCATCTTCCAGCCTGAGCTGCACGTGCCTACAATCTCTATAATCGAGGTTCCTTTTCCAGCCATCGAGTTGTTGAACGCTTTTTTGACAGCGGCTTTAGCTTTACGTGCCGATGCGGCTGTGTGTACTGCCTGGCGTGTCACATAACAAGTGCCTTGCAGACGAGTGGCGAGATCTGTGATGTTCAGAGGATAACCGTTCAGGTCGGCGCGGCGTCCGTAGGGGGTTGTGGCGGTCTTTACTCCTTCAAGGGTCGTCGGAGCCATCTGCCCGCCGGTCATGCCATAGATG
>CAYTWG010000049.1:16652-17658 GCA_964442005.1 uncultured Bacteroides sp.
TGATGGTAATGTTCTCTCCACGGTTGGCGGCATGGATAGTCTCGGCGGTGCCTATCGCGGCAAGGTCGCCGTCACCCTGGTAAGTGAACACCATGCGGGTGGGATTCAGGCGCTTGACGGCTGTCGCAACAGCAGGTGCACGTCCGTGAGCAGCCTCTACCCAGTCGACGTCAATGTATTTGTAAGCGAAGACGGCGCAACCGACCGGTGCGATACCGATGGTTTTGTCCTCGAGCCCGAGCTCATCGATGACCTCCGAGATGATTTTGTGGACAACGCCGTGACTACAGCCGGGGCAATAGTGCATGGTGTTGCCGTTGAGGAGACGCGGGCGTGTGTACACGCGGTTCTCGGGTTTGATTATATCGTTATGATCCATTGCGGGAATTGTAAATTTAGGTCAATGTCAATGAATGAAATCGCGTTTGAAAGCATCAAGCACTTCCTGAGGGTTGGGTACGATACCGCCCATGCGCCCGAAGTGTCGTACAGGCATTTCGTTGCCGACGGCAAGGCGCACGTCCTCAATCATCTGTCCGGCGTTGAGTTCCACGACCTGTATGCCTTTGACGTGGGTTGCTATCTCGCGTATTGCATCGTAAGGGAACGGCCAGAGGGTAATGGGACGGATCAACCCGATCTTGATGCCCTGACGGCGAGCTTCTTCAATGCTCTTCAGACAGATACGTGCAATCGAACCGAATGCAACTATCAGATAGTCGGCATCATCGGTATAGCGGGTCTCGTAGCGGACTTCGTTCTGCTCGATGAGAGCGTATGTGCGCTGGAACCGTTCATTGTTTTTCTCCATGAGAGCCGAGTCAAGCTCGAGTGACGTGACTACGTTAGGCTGTCGGGTTGCCGGCTTTCCTGTGACCGCCCACGGACACTGGAGTGCTATCTCTTCCTCTGTGCGTCGGGGCCGCATGGGAGGAAGAACTACTTTCTCCATCATCTGACCGACAATGCCGTCGGCAAGAATCATGGCGGGGGTACGGTATTTGAA
>CAYTWG010000050.1:0-16978 GCA_964442005.1 uncultured Bacteroides sp.
GATGGACTGCAAAAAAGCTCTCGCCGAGACTAACGGCGACATCGAAGCCGCTGTTGAGATCCTCCGCAAGAAGGGTCAGGCTGTAGCAGCTAAGCGCGAGGACCGTCAGGCTTCTGAAGGTTGCGTGCTCGCTAAGAACGAAGGCAACTTCGCAGCTATCGTGGCTCTCAAATGCGAGACCGACTTCGTTGCCAAGAACGCCGGTTTCGTTGAACTCACCCAGAAACTTCTCGACGCTGCTGTCGCCAACAAGGTGAAATCTATCGACGAACTCAAGGCTATCACTCTCGACGGTCGCACCATCGAGGAACTCGTTGTTGAAGAAAGCGGCAAGACCGGTGAAAAGACCGAGATCGGCGCTTACGAATACATCGAAGCTCCCTCTACTACTTCTTACAACCACCTCGGCAACAAGCTCTCCACTATCGTTGGTTTCAACCTTGAAAACGTTGACTATCAGGTAGGTCGTGACGTTGCTATGCAGGTTGCTTCAATGAACCCCGTTGCTATCGACCGCAACAGCGTTCCCCAGGAAGTTAAGGACTCTGAATACAACGTAGCTGTTGAAAAGACCAAGGAAGAGCAGGTTAAGAAAGCTGTTGAAGCAGCTCTTAAGAAAGCCGGCATCAACCCCAACCTCGTTGACAGCGAAGCTCACATTGAGTCTAACATCGCTAAAGGCTGGCTCACTGCTGAAGAAGCTGACAAGGCTCGCGCTATCGCTAAAGAGACCGCTGAAGCTAAGGCTGCTAACCTTCCCGAGCAGATGATTCAGAACATCGCACAGGGTCGTCTTAACAAGTTCTACAAGGAATCTTGCCTTATGGAACAGGAATTTGTAAAAGACGCCAACATGACAATCGAGCAGTACCTCAACAGCAATGTTAAAGGTCTTGCTGCTGTTGCCTTCAAGCGCGTAAACCTCAATCAGGACTAATTGTCAGTCTGATTATAGGTTCAAAACACCTGAAGTCATAACATAACTATCATAAAAAGGGACGCCCCCGCATGACATTCAAGACAGCGAGGGCGTCCTTTTTATATCTTCTGAAATTTCGGTTTAATCGTCCACGTATCACATCAATTCGATCGTTAAAAGACAAATCTATACCTCATCAAAATAATCAGAATCTATTTTCTTAATTTCATATATATTTTTTACTGACACACCAATATTATATTGAATCATTAACTCAGCCAATCTTCTTCCGTTAATCTTAACTAGATTGACATGAGTTGAGCTATGTTCATATGCTTCCTTTGTGAAATCAGACGTTGTTATGAATACTCCCTTGTTGCCCCGCTGTCTGTCTATTGATCCAACAAAGCTCTCAACATCAGATCTGCCAACATTATTTCCTTGTTGCCATCGTTTTGCCTGAATATATATTTTCTCTAGCCCTAATTTATCTTCATCTATAATTCCATCCACACCACCATCCCTGCTTCTACGTGTAACTTTACCATCTCCATACCCCATCTGAATGAGCAAATCCATAACGAGTTTTTCAAAAAAATCTGAATCATGCTGAAACACTAAATCCAATAATTCGTCAGCAAGATTATTAACAATATACTTGTAATTTTCATCTATAGTTTCCTCTGGTGTCTTAGTTGGAACAGTCACAGATTGACATTGGGTAGTCAAAGATTTCTCTGCTTCTCCATTTTGCGTAATGAAATTCTTAAAAGCAGGAATTCCCATCAAAACCTCCGTTGTAATACGCTTGGGAGCATGAGATAGAAATTGTATTCCATCATCACTTAAGGCATACACTCCACGTGACACTACCTTTATAAGCCCTGCCTTATCCAGATAAAATTTTGCCCAACCAATTCTATTTTTAATTATTGTTTGCTTTTTTGATGGAAGCAACTCTTTCCGTTCCTGATTGGTCAATTTAAATCTATCAGATAAGTAATTTGTACATTCCGACAGAGATAATACACCTTTCTCTTTTAATAATGTCAAAAGAGGAAGCATACATTCTTGATAATTTGGAATCATGTTTTATTTACTGAACGTTAATTTATTCAAATAATGAAAGATATAAATGGCAAACATATAATCTATTTCGGCTCTGCCCCGTTGTTTCTTTTAACAAACCATCATCAACCATCATTTTAATAAGTGTATTAGCCGAATTATAAGTAATATTACATGTTTTAGCAGCCTCATCCACTGTAATATATGGATTTTCTAATAATCTATGTAACAGTATTATTGCGTTAGTCGATCTGCTTTTATATGACGAACGAATTTTATCTTCAGCGTTGTTTTTGAATTGCAATATTGACGATAACCTTTCAACGGTAATAGATGCGGTTTGCTCAATTCCCACTAAAAAATATTTAATCCATTGAATCATATCATTCTTAGTCCGTATGGCAGAAAGATTGTCATAATATAAGTCTTTTGGATTTTCAAAAAATGTAGATAAATATAAAAGCGGTTTGTCTAACACCTTTTCCTTTATAAGAAAAAGCGTTATCAACAATCTCCCAATTCTCCCATTACCATCTAAAAAAGGGTGAATAGTTTCAAATTGATAATGTGCTATTGCAATCTTTAGAAGAGCCGGTAAATATATTTGATCATTATTTAGAAATTTCTCTAAATCGCCCATTAGTTCCCCAACTAACTGATAGTTTGGGGGAATGAATTTAGCATCCGCAAGAGATTTACCTCCTATCCAATTCTGGCTTGTTCTAAATTGACCAGGAAGTTTGTGTTCACCTCGGACACTATCTAATAACAACCTATGAGTATTACGTATTAACCGGCTAGAGATAGGTAATGTCTTTAAACTCTCAATAGCATTATTAATAGCACTAATGTAGTTTCGAACTTCTTTCCAATCATCTCGACGTTCTTCTTTTATTTCTGTCTCGGGTAGCAACGCTTCATCCATTCTTGTTTGCGTTCCCTCTATTCGGCTTGATACAACAGCTTCTTTAGTGACGTGCAATTGAATAAATAAGTCAATATTCGGGACTAATTTAGAAAATGAATTTAGCTCACCTAATTTAAGTGCCGCCCTTTCTAATAAGTGACTAATTGATGGATTTTGCCAAATCCATTGATGGTTAATTGTATTTGGTACGAAATATTTATATCCATAACCATCTTCATAATGACCCGCATCAAAGTTATCCAGTTCAATCATACACTAAAAACGTTTATTATACAAAATTACAATAAAAAAAACGTTATCTCAAATTTTAACAAAAAAATGAGATAAAAAAAATCTTATTTCAATTTTACTGCAGAATAAAAGATTAACTATAAAAACCGAGTTTAATAATCACAGCGGTTTCAACTCGCCGGTTGAAGAGTCCATGATGTAGCCGCGCACAACTACGTCCGACGGGATCAGCGGATGATTCTTTATAAGATCTACCGTCTCCTCTACAGCGGCATGCGTGTCCTCAAAACCGTGAAGCCATGACATCAGGTCGATACCGCAGTGACGCATCAGATTGATATGCTCCTCGGGGATTCCTCGTTTCCTCATAAGCGACAGCATGTGAGCAGCATCCATCCCCTGCACTCCACATTCCGTGTGCCCCACCACCATTATTTCGTTAACATCAAGTTCATAGACAGCGACGAGCAGCGATCTCACCGTCGAGTCAAATGGATTGGTTATCGTACCGCCGGCATTTTTTATCATTTTGACATCACCGTTCCGAAGCCCCAGAGCGGCAGGAAGAAGTTCCACGAGACGCGTATCCATACATGTCACTATCGCTATCCGCTTGTCGGGATACTTCGACGTAGCAAACTTGCGGTAATCGCCGCGGGCAACAAAGTCGCGGTTGAATTTCAGCATTTCCTCAATCATGATTCTAAAATTATAAGCGTAGGATTAACATTAATATTACCGTTACAAAATTAATCTATTTTCCCGTTTCTCGATACCTTGATAGACAATTATCCTCCTCGCCGCGTCTGTCTACTGAAAAATACACCTTTTAGGTTGCCATGTAAGACAAAATCGCTAATTTTGTGTTGTAAAGTTAAGAGACCTTTTACAAGTCAAGAGGTCAACACAGTCTTAACCCCTACATAACTTAATATTAACACTCCGTCAATGTCTGATAAAAGCATTAAATTAACGGGACTTACTGACATCCAAGTCCGCGAGAGCCGGGAGAAATACGGCTCCAACCTGTTAACCCCTGCCGAGAAAATTCCTCTATGGAAACAGTTTCTCAATAAATTCAAGGATCCGCTTATAATAATCCTGCTCGTTGCCGGAGTCCTCTCCGTCGGAATCTCCATATATGAATACCTGTCAGGCTCCGATCATCAACTCAGTGTGTTTTTTGAGCCTATCGGCATTTTCATCGCTATTCTGCTTGCCACCGGTCTTGCGTTCTTCTTTGAGATGCGTGCCGACCGCGAGTTTGCTCTCCTGAACCAGGTCAACGATGATGAACCTGTTCAGGTCATCCGCAACGGCAACATGACTCAGGTCCCGCGTAAGGACATTGTCGTCGGCGACATTGTGGTGCTAAACTCCGGTGAGGAAGTCCCTGCCGACGGTGAACTCATTGAGGCAAACTCACTCAGCATCGACGAGTCATCGCTGACCGGCGAACCGATATGCACCAAGACTACCGACCCCGCACAATTCGACCCCGAAGCGACATTCCCCTCCAACCACGTTATGCGCGGCACCAAAGTGATGGAAGGTCACGCCGTTTATCGTGTCACTGCAGTCGGTGACGCCACGGAAAACGGTAAAGTGTTCCAGGCGACACGCATTGACAACAGCGTCAAGACACCGCTTAACGAGCAGCTCGACCGCCTTGGCAAGCTGATTACCCGTATCAGTTATGTCGTAGGCGCCGCCGTCATAATCGGACGAATGATCATGTTCTTCGTCAACACGCCCGGACCGATCGAGTGGATCGATCTTGCGACCTACCTGATGCAGACTGTCATGATAGCCGTCGCACTCATTGTCATGTCTGTGCCCGAGGGATTGCCCATGGCTGTGACATTAAGCCTCGCCTACAGTATGCGCCGCATGCTTAAAACCAATAATCTCGTGCGTAAGATGCATGCTTGCGAGACGATGGGTGCCACCACCGTGATATGTACCGACAAGACCGGGACTCTCACTCAGAACCGCATGCAAGTCTACCGCACCAACTTTTATTCCCTCCCCGATCAGCAACTGGGCGATAATGAGACAAGCCGGCTCATTGAAGACGGCATCGCGGCTAACTCTACCGCCGAGCTCGACTTCTCCAACCCCGACAAGCCTTCTGTCCTCGGCAACCCCACTGAAGGAGCACTGCTGCTGTGGCTGCGCGCCAACGGCATCGACTACCGCCGGTTGCAGAATGACTTTACCAGAATAGCAGAGATTCCGTTCTCGACCGAACGCAAATACATGGCTACCGTCGTGCGTGACCGCGAGGGCAACGAGACTCTTTTTGTAAAAGGAGCCCCCGAAATCGTCATGTCGATGTGCGATAAGATTGCCGATAACACTGACCCCGACACCGTGCGCCGACAGCTTGCCGACTATCAGGCTCAGGCTATGCGAACTCTCGGATTTGCCTATCGCCGTCTCACTCCCGGCGAACAGCCCATCGCCGATAATCGTATCGTCACTGACAACCTGACCCTTCTCGGCATAGTCGCCATCTCCGATCCCGTCCGCGACGACGTGCCTGATGCCGTGGCTTCCTGCCTTGATGCCGGTATAGCCATAAAGATTGTAACAGGTGATACCCCCGGTACAGCAAAAGAGATCGGTCGGCAGATAGGTCTGTGGAACGATGCGACTGACTCCGACCGCAACATCATCACCGGTCCGGAATTTGCGGCACTCAGCGATAAGGAGCTTCTTGACCGCATCCTCGACCTCAAAATCATTGCCCGTGCACGACCGCTCGACAAGAAACGTCTTGTCGAAACTCTTCAGCAGAAAGGTCAGGTAGTTGCAGTGACAGGCGACGGCACCAACGATGCCCCTGCTCTGAAAGCTGCTCATGTCGGACTCTCGATGGGCGACGGCACGTCTGTTGCCAAAGAAGCTTCCGACATCACCATCGTAGACAACTCGTTTGCATCAATCGGACGTGCCGTCATGTGGGGACGCTCGCTCTACCGCAACATTCAGCGTTTCGTCCTGTTCCAGATGACAGTCAACGTGACCGCATGCCTCACGGTTCTTATCGGCTCTTTAATGGGCATGGAGTCTCCTCTCACAGTCACTCAGATGCTTTGGGTAAACCTCATCATGGACACTTTTGCGGCAATGGCTCTCGCCTCGCTCCCCCCCTCTGAGTCGGTCATGAAAGAGAAACCGCGCGACCGCAACTCATTCATCATCAATCCCGCGATGTGGAGATCCATTATCGGATCAGGTGTCCTGATGTTTGTTTTCCTCATCGGACTGCTCTATGTGTTCGAACACATGGACGTGACATCGATGACCGACCTTGCCCATATCCATCTTGGCGCCCCTGATGCTCTCACACCGG
The DNA here is from genome assembly GCA_964442005.1 of uncultured Bacteroides sp. Taxonomy (GTDB): domain Bacteria; phylum Bacteroidota; class Bacteroidia; order Bacteroidales; family Muribaculaceae; genus JAAVFS01. The sequence continues at coordinate 6,505 of CAYTWG010000050.1, forward strand.
TGGAACTGTCGATGTTCTTCAGCATCTTCGTGTTCCTCCAGTTCTGGAATCTGTTCAACGCAAAAGCGTTTGCTTCCCACAGATCAGCACTTCATTTCAAGAATTGCGGTGAGTTTATAATGATTACCCTGATTATCCTCGTCGGACAGATTCTTATTGTCACCATCGGAGGACAGTTCTTCAACGTCACCCACCTCTCGGTAACCGACTGGACAATCATTATAGCCGGCACCTCGCTCGTCCTCTGGATTGGCGAGATAATACGACTTTTCCAATATAAAAAGATAAAATAATGAGTAACAATAACAATCATCCCTTAGGCGAAGCCCCCTGGGGACACGTGATTTTTTCTACCGGGCTTGGTTCGGGATTCTTCCCCTACGGTCCCGGCACGGCAGGTGCCTTCATGGCACTTGTTATCTGGTATCTGCTCTACCTGTGGCTCGGTGCCGGACTCGCGCTGACACTTGTTACCATCGGTCTCATTGTAGTCATCACCGTGCTCGGCGCGTGGTCATCCGATGTCATGGAGCGCTATTGGGGAGAGGACCCGCGCACGGTCAACATTGACGAGTATGTAGGTACATGGATTCCGCTCCTTGTCGCTCCCGTTGGCGACCACGTCTGGATTACGGCTCTGACGGCTTTCATTGGCTTCGCGCTGTTCCGCGTTATCGACATCTTCAAGCTGTTTGGCTGTCGCAAAGTCGAGGAAAAGATTCATGGCGGCTGGGGCGTGATGCTCGACGACGTCGCAGCCGGTCTGTATGCCCTCGTAATCCTCTACATCATGCAGCAGTTCATCTTCATCCCCTGGGCATCCTCCCTCCAATAATCATAGCGATCCATATACATAAAAATAGAAGAGGTCACGCTCCGGATGTTGTTCGTGACCTCTTCTGTTTTTTGTTACAATATCGGGTTATGGCTTGACGGCTGTATAAATTGTACAGGTGCCAAACGTCAGAGATCTGAAAGCAGTCTCTTCAAGTCCTGCGTTTCTCATCAGCTGAAGCATGTCATCGCCCTGCGCCACGGCTGCAATGCTCTCAGGAAGATAGGAATAGGCTCTTACATCCTTCGACACGAGCCGACCTACAGTCGGTATCACATGTCGCGTATAAAGCCGGTATAACGGTTTTACGATCGGGGAGCGTGGAGTCGACAGTTCGATGACACACAGCAGACCGCCGGGACGCAACACCCTCGCCATCTCCATGTATCCGTCCTGGAGATGCTCAAAGTTTCTGACTCCGTAAGCCACCGTCACACAGTCAAACGTGTTGTCATCAAACGGCAGTGCAAGACAATCGCCCTTCATCAGCCTGACTCGCTCGCCAAGACCTGCTTCAGCAACTTTGCGGTTTCCTATCGCTATCATGCCCTCCGACAGATCGATCCCGGTCACTGACTCGGGATTCAGCTCGCGCGCAAGCTTTATAGCCACGTCACCGGTTCCGGTAGCGACGTCGAGGATGCGACGCGGATTACGCTCCCGTATCATCCTGACGGCTCGCCGGCGCCACAGCTTGTCAATGCCAAGCGTCATGGCTCGGTTCATGAAATCGTAGGCGGGGGCTATCGTGTCAAACATTTCCCTGACCTGCTCGGTCTTGGGTCGCTTGTCATCGTAAGGATTGATTTTTTCCGCACCCGTCTCCACTCTATTTTCCAATACTCTGAGCTGTGTTAAGTGTTTATTTCAATATTCGAGATTGTTGAGACAGTCAAGTACATTGCCGGCAATACGGTCGCTGAGATGTTCCTCCGGAGCTTTCACAAATTTCTTACCGACGATGTGTTCGTACAACTCGATATAGCGTTCCGATACACTCTCACAGAATTCATCGGTCATTTCAGGCACTTTCTGTCCTGCCTTACCCATGAAGTAGAAATAGCGCGACGAGTCGGGGGTATGGATTTCGTCGATAAGCATCACCTTATCGCCACGTTTCCCGAATTCATATTTTGTATCGACAAGGATCAGTCCTTTTGAAGCTGCAATCTCCGTTCCGCGCTGGAAGAGAGCACGGGTGTAGCGTTCCATTGTCTCGTAGTCCTCTTTCGACACGATACCCTGGGCAATTATTTCTTCTTTAGAGATATTCTCGTCATGCCCGGCTTCAGCCTTGGTGGTAGGTGTGATGATAGGCTCGGGGAATTTCTGATTTTCCTTCATACCGTCGGGAAGCTTGACGCCGCACAATTCTCGGCAACCGGCACTATATTCGCGCCACGCGCTTCCGGTAAGATAGCCGCGTATGATCATTTCGACTCTGAAGCCTTCGCACTTGTAGCCGACGGTCACCATCGGGTCGGGAGTAGCAAGTTTCCAGTTAGGGACAATATCAGCGGTCGCGTCAAGGAATGTCGCTGCTATCTGATTGAGCACCTGTCCCTTGTAAGGGATTCCTTTGGGAAGTATCACGTCAAAAGCCGAGATACGGTCGGTTGCCACCATCACCATCAGATCATCCTTAATAGTGTACACATCACGCACTTTTCCGTGATACACTGCGGTCTGTCCGGGAAAATTGAAATCGGTTGTTACTAATGTCGTTGCCATTGAGTTTATATTTTTGAAATATGATTGGTTTCTTAATTTACCTTTTTAACAGGCTCTGCCGGATGGGGGCGCCGCTACGGTTTCTCGGTCGGCTGTGCCGCCGGTTGCTGTTGCTGCTGACCATGTTCCTTGTCATAAGCCTCGTATGCCTCGACAATACGCTGTACAAGCTGATGACGCACAATATCCTTCTTGCCGAACTCAACTTTACCTATGCCGGGGACATCACGCAATACTCTGAGTGCCTGCACGAGTCCCGATGTCACCGAGCGCGGCAGGTCTATCTGCGTTATGTCGCCCGTAATAATCATCTTGGCATTCATGCCGAGACGTGTCAGGAACATCTTGATCTGATGGGTAGTAGTGTTCTGTGCCTCGTCAAGGACGATGACAGCGTCATTGAGGGTGCGACCGCGCATGAACGCGAGAGGAGCGATCTGTATGACGTTGGTCTCCATGTACTCTTTAAGCTTTACTGCCGGTATCATGTCCTCCAGTGCGTCATAAAGCGGTTGGAGATACGGATCGATTTTATCCTTCATGTCACCCGGCAGAAATCCGAGTTTCTCGCCTGCCTCGACAGCCGGACGTGACAGGATTATCTTTCTGACCTCTTTGTTCTTCAGAGCCCTGACAGCAAGCGCTATCGCCACATAGGTCTTACCCGTTCCGGCAGGACCGAGTGCAAATGTCAGGTCATTCTTCTGAAACGTGTCGACAAGGAGCTGCTGATTGGGAGTACGACCCGATATAGGTTTCCCGTTGACACCGTAGATGATGACGTCATCCATCTTCATCGGACGCGGCTCGTCTCCCTTGGCGATATCTATAATCACCTCTTCGGTCAACTTATTGTATTTGACGCAATACGCCTCCATTTCCTTTACTTTCTTCTCAAAATCCGATGTCTCGCTATCGTCACCGATAACCTTCATCACCGACCCGCGGGCTGCGATGCGCAACTTGGGGAAGAGGTTTTTGAGAAGGTGCATATTGCTGTTATTTACACCGTAAAAACTTACAGGGTCTACATTCTCTATAATAATGATACGTTCAATCATTAGCGTCTTTTATCGTTAAGATGGTACAAAGTTAATCAACATGTATATTTTTATAAAGTTTTATAGTAAAAAAATGTTTAATAGTGAAAGAAAAATCTTACCTTTGAACTCCGTTTCAGCAATCGATTTGATTTAATATACAATTAAGATATTTACAAACATGAAAAAAATCATTCTCTCTTTCATTTCTCTTATTGCATGTTTTGCCATCTACGCAGCCCCGGCAGCTCAGGACGAGGTAATAACCGTAGCATCATCCTACATCGATCCCGCCATGGACGTGTCGGTAATCGTTCCAGCTCAATATTTTGACGACGCAGCTGCCGATCAGCGCTATCCCGTCATCTATCTCCTTAACGGACACTCTGGCAACCATCGTCAGTGGCGCGACCAGACCAAGGCTCCCCTTGACTCGCTCGCTTCGCTCTACGGTGTCATTTTCGTATGTCCTGACGGACGCAACTCTTGGTACTGGGACTCACCCGTAGATCCCAAAATGCAGATGGAATCTTTCATCATCAAGGATCTCGTTCCCTATATCGATGCCAATTACCGCACTAAAGCCGACGCCGCTCACCGTGCCGTGACCGGTCTGTCAATGGGTGGTCACGGTGGTCTATGGCTCGGAATGCGTCACAGTGATGTGTTCGGCAACGCCGGCAGCACGAGCGGTGGTGTCGACATCCGTCCGTTCCCCGCCAACTGGAACATGGCTGACCGTCTTGGATCTAAAGAGGAGAACCCCGATGTATGGGAAAGCCACACTGTCATCAATCTCGTGCCGACACTTAAACCCGGACAGCTAAACATAATCTTTGACTGCGGAGTCGATGACTTCTTCTATCAGGTCAACGAAAATCTGCACAAAGCGCTCCTCGACGCCAAGATTCCTCACGACTATATCTCACGTCCCGGAGCTCACACCCATCCCTACTGGAACAACTCTATACTCTATCAAGTCCAGTATTTTAACCGGGAATTTCAGAAAAACTGATTCATCTTTACGGCTATTTTAACCTATAACTATAAATTCCCTTTCTAAGGTATGACATTTTCAAAGTGCTTGTTTAAATCAACTGTCACCCTCTCTCTCATCTTAAGCAGCGTAGTATACACATCAGCTCAGACCGAGTCTCCTGATGTCTACACGGTCGGGGATCTCCTCGAGTCAGAGCTTGATACGGTCATCAACGAGACGATCGACTCGATTGTAGCCGCCAATGACTCCATCGCGCTTGCCGACTCCATCTTTGTAAAACCGCTCGAACCTGACACGACTATCTTCGTCGATGACCTTATGTTCTCCGACCTTTATTACATGCCGTCGGTATTCGGTCATTACGATATACGTCTCGCATCTGAGCCGACAATAAAGCGCAACTTTTCCGATATCGAGGCTCTCCAGTGGATTGAGCGCCTGAACGAGCGCAACCGTCAGACACGTCAAGCGATGCAGCACTTCATGATTGCCTACCCTCAGCTGGTGCGCTACAACATCGACATGCTGCCCGAGCCTCCTAAGGAATATCATGCTGTTGTCGATCCGACAACGGCAACCATCACTGTCGAAGAAATCATTTATGACCGTTCTCAGGTGACCGACGGCGCTAAACCGGTTGAAATCAAGCGCAAGAACTGGATTCACGCTTTCGATGGTTCGATTCAGTTCTCTCAGGCTTATAACTCGCCTAACTGGTACCAGGGCGGTAACAACAACTTGAATATGATTGCCAACATGTCCTGGAATGTAAAACTTAATCAGGCATTTCATCCCAATCTCAAGTTTGAGAACACGATCCAGTATCGCCTTGCAATGAACAGTGCCCCGGAAGATTCTCTCCGCAACTATAGCATCAACGAGGATCTGTTCCAGATCAACACACAATTTGGTGTCAAAGCGGCTAAACGTTGGTATTATTCAGCGACATTGCTGTTCAAGACCCAGCTTCTTAACAATTACGCCAAGAACACAGAGAATCTGACAGCGGCATTCCTCTCACCCGGTGAGTTGAACATCGGTCTCGGTATGTCGTACGAGTATGCGTCTAAATCCGGGAAATTCACGGTCAACACGTCGATAGCACCGCTCTCCTACAACATGAAGATGTGTTTCAACAAACATATTAATGTTACTGATTTCGGCATTGAAGCCGGACACCACACGGTAAGCCAGTACGGTTCTAATGTCGAGTGCAAGATTTTCTGGAAACCTGTTTATAATATCACTTACTCATCTCGCTTATATCTGTTCTCCAACTATTCTTACATACAAGGAGACTGGGAAAATACCATCTCGTTTGAGATAAACCGTTTCCTCTCCACTAAACTCTATGTGCATCTGCGATATGACTCGTCAACGCCCAGCATCGATGACTCCAAGTGGCACAAGTGGCAGCTTAAAGAGATCCTCAGTTTCGGTTTTGCTTACAAATTCAACACCGCCGGTAAATGATACTTTTACCTGGGTAACGGGATACATATAAACAAAAAATATCAAAATCATATTACCTAATGGCGCGACTGCTTTTCATCTTGGGCTTCCTCCTGTGGGCTAACGGATGGGCAGTCGCGCAATCTTTTGACAGATTCGTCCCGCCGTCGTCAGAAATCATTGACGGTCACGGCGACATAACGGCGGCAAAGGGAATCATCGACCGGTTACCGCTACATCACATAGAAGGCATCTGGCAGACTACGGCTGACGGAGCGCGAGTCATGATTGAACGATGGGACGGAGATGACTGTCCGCTCATTCCGGGCGAAAACACTGTCTACCGCCTCATAATCATATCCTCGCCGAGAAAATCGCTGCGCCCCGGGACCGTAATGGGATATGCCGTGCCTACCGCACGTAAAGGCTACTATGACGCACGTATCTATTCCCGGCAGGTCAAGAACCGGTTGTCGGCGCCTAAACGCTACACACTTAAACTGACTGATGACTCGCGGCTCTCGATGACTCCGGTGAAACATGGTTGGAACGTGCGTATCACTCCTCCTCGGCTTTTCTATCTCTTCAGGCTAAGCCTTACAAAACAGCCCGACACCCGTCCGCAGGATCTTGACGGATTCACTCGCATATATCCGGAACCTGATGGTATCCCCGCCGAGCCGAGATACCTCTAACTCAACCTAAAAATCATGAATCTACGCGTCCTGCTATCTGTCTCACTTGTCGTCCTGCTGTCGCTCGGCTCGCTGTCGGCGTCGGCAAAACGTCAACGCACCATGCAGCAACGACTGACCCCTGCCGACACTGCAGCAACAGTCGGCGAGAAGGAATCCTCTGCAATCGATACCGTCACCGCTGATCCGGGGAGCTACGTGCGTCTATCAGGCTACGACAAGCCTCTCACGGCATCGAAGGAAACGATGCATGTGACCAATCTCGCCACGAAACCGATTGCAGGACTGACGCTCTCTATCTCTTATCTTGACATGCAGGACCGGCAGCTGCATCGCGTCACTCGCTCGGTGAAATGCGATATACCGGCTGGCGAGACACGGATCATTGAGTTCCCGTCATGGGACCGGCAGAAATCATTCTACTACCGCCATAGCGCTAAACCGCGCCGCCAGGCGACCCCTTATGATATTACGATCACGGTCGACAGCATCTTACTATCCCAATAAGTAAGATATTACAGCACATATCGTGACCCAGGCGAAATAAAGGCACACCACGATTTTAAGTATCACGCCGACAAGGAATCCCAACAGGCTCCCGAGTCCTGACTTCAGAGCGTCACGCATGTTGCTCTCCCCTATTATCTCGCCGATGAACGCACCGATAAAGGGTCCGGCGATGATGCCCCACGGCATGAAAAACAGACCAACAAGCGACCCTATGAAGCAGCCCCATTTTCCCCATCGGGTGCCGCCGAAATATTTCACGCCAAGCATCGGCACAATGTAGTCAAGAATTACCGTAACAAGCGTTATTGCACCGTAGATTAGAATTGCACTACCTGATATCTCTTCAGTTATGAAATAAACTATCAGCAATCCGACGAAAGCGATCGGCGGTCCGGGCATGACAGGGATTATACAGCCCGCGAGACCCAGAATTAACAGAACTACGGCAAGAAAAAGAAACAAATATTCCATGTTTTAACGCGTGATAAGGGATATACAATACGGGTAAATAACTGCCGGGAACTCACTCTGACTTCGCGTCCAGGTTACGACGGTTGATATCGGTTATGACAATTTTTATTTCTCCGAAATCGACAGCGGGCAGTCGGTCATGTATCTCGGTCAGGGTCGCGCCTTTTCCCGCCAGGATAATTGCCTGAACGATTTTATTAATTCTCTCACGCGGGATTATATCATCAGGACTCATGTCACCGGAGCCGACAAGAGTTACAAGATGATTGTAAATCGTCGACAAGGTAAGTGAGCGACATGCAGCGATTTCAGCGGGCGACATTCCATGACGTATCATCCCGAGCGTCACCTGTCTCGTGTCAGGACGTTCAGGCTTAGGTTGAGGCGTTTTAGACTTACGCCGCGACTTTTTCGATGCCGATGCAGCGCTTGACGATGACTCTATGAGGGCATGCTGACGCTGCGACAGGAAGTCGGTCGCCCTGAAACCCGAAGTAGCAATACTGTCAAGCAATATGACATGACACCTCAATGCGGCGAGAAAATCAGATGTTATATCAGCTACACGGCGGCTGGCTTGCTTGTTATCGCTTTTTATTTTAGGCAATGACTCAGTCCAGTCACCGAATACTCCTGACAACGCATCGGAAAAATAGCGGCAGCTCCTCTTCAGCCGCTCCTGAAAAGCGCTGTCGGTAATATTGTCAACCGTCATACAGTTAAGCTGCGCGAGCCACTTGTCACTGACGGCGATTATACGCTCGCCAAACTCGTCACCGGCTCGCTCTAGTCGGTCGAGTGCCACGGGAAACATTTTTGAAAACGTTTCGGACACCACTCTTGTCAGCCGAGAAAGCAGATTGCCGATATCGCGGAACAGGAACAGCAATCTCAACAACTCGAGTTCATAGTCACCTTTCAACTGCGGCAGTTTTGCAATACTCTCCCGAGCCAAACGTTCCTGATGCGATATATAGTCCGACACGGCACTGTCGTTCATGATTACCGCCGGCGTGACAGGCGTTGCAAGCACAAGACCCTCTATAGAACGGCATCGACTTAACGCGACATACACCTGCCCCGGAGCAAATGAGCTGCCGGCATCTATTATAGCCCGATCAAATGTCAGTCCCTGACTCTTGTGGATCGTTATCGCCCAAGCCGGTTTCAGTGGCAGCTGGCGGAATCGACCCTGCACGTCGGTTTCAATCTCGTTGGTCTCTTCATTTATGCGATATACGGTGTTCTCCCATTCATCGGGATACACGTCTATGGCTGACGCGTCGCCCTCACATTTCACTGTCACGTGTCCGTGAGCTACAGAGACGACATGTCCTATCTTGCCGTTGTAGTAGCGGTGATCGTCACTCAGATCATTTTTTATGAACATCACCTGTGCACCCGGCTTCAGTTCGAGTGAGTGACCGGTGGGAAAGGAGGTCTCGGGAAATGTGCCCGATATGCTTGCCGTGTAACACGAGGTGTGTCCGGGCAGACGCGACATCTCTTTCTCATTATATGCATCAGCCTGATGATTGTGGGTAGTCAGTCGGATGTATCCGCTGTTGACCGGCGGACGGAACGACGGATTAAGTCTTGACGCGAGCAACTGCATGTCTCCGGAATCAAGACAGCAGTCTCTTACATGGTTCAGAAGTGTGACAAACCGGTCATCTTGCTGTCGGAACACTTTGGTCAGCTGCAATGTTACGTAATCCGTGCGTTCCAACGCGTGGCTGCCGAAGAAATAGGGCGTACTGTAATTGTCCCGCAGGAGTGCCATGTCGCTGGCGGTGACGATCGGTGACAGCTGCCTGAGGTCGCCGATCATGAGCAACTGTACACCTCCAAAGGGTCGACTGTCACGGCGATAACGTCGCAAGACGTCATCAACGGCATCGAGTGTATCGCTTCGGACCATGGAGATCTCGTCAATGACAAGCAGGTCGAGAGACCTGACTATACGGAGTTTTTCGCGTGAAAAACCGTATCGCTCGCGGCTGACAGCTCCCGGCACGTAAGGCGAAAGTGGTAATTGAAAGAACGAGTGGATTGTCACGCCGCCGGCATTGATTGCCGCGACACCTGAGGGCGCCACAACAATCATTGTCTTGGCGCTACGCTCCTTCAACATACGCAGAAACGTGGTCTTTCCGGTACCGGCTTTCCCCGTAAGAAAGACACTGGTGCCGGTGTGCTCCACATAGTCCCACGCAATTCTCAATTCTTCATTACGTTCCATTGATGTCTTCATGTTGCAAAGATACATCTATATCTCTACAATCACCCGCTGCAAACGTCTAAAAATACACAAAAACAGCCTCCCCGGATAGGGGAAGCTGTTTTTGCTATACATATATATGGGATATATGATATCTTATTCAGCAGCAGGTGCCTCGGTTGCAGGTGCTTCTGCAGCGGGAGCCTCAGCAGCCTTCTTGCTTGAACGACGGGTACGGGTCTTTTTGGCAGTTGCTTTTTCCTTGAGCATGTTTTCGTTGTAGTCAACGAGTTCGATGAAGCAAGTTTTAGCGTTGTCACCAAGACGGTTACCGGTCTTGAGGATGCGGGTGTAACCACCGGGACGATCAGCGATCTTCTGAGAGATTTCACGGAAAAGTTCAGTGACAGCCTCTTTGTTCTGAAGATAACTGAAAACTAAACGGCGATTAGCCATTGTGTCCTCTTTGGCACGGTTGATCAGCGGCTCTGCATAAATGCGAAGAGCTTTAGCCTTAGC
>CAYTWG010000051.1:0-16875 GCA_964442005.1 uncultured Bacteroides sp.
GCAATTTCCCCGACAAGGCAATTGACGCCCTTGACGAGGCAGGGTCACGAGTTCATATCACCAACATTGTGGTGCCCAAAGAGATAGAGAGTCTCGAGGCTCAGATTGCCGAGGCTGATGAAGCCAAGTTGCAGGCGGCACGTGCCCAGAATTTTGAAAGTGCGGCAGCCTATCGTGACAAGGGTCAGAAGCTCAAGGAACAGCTTGCCGAGGCAAAACATAAATGGGAGGAACAACTCAACACTCACCGCGAGACGGTTGACGAGGATAAGGTATCGGAAGTCGTCGCTATGATGACAGGTGTGCCGGTGCAGCGTATAGCGCAGGCTGAAGGTAGCCGTCTGAGAGAAATGGCTCCGGCTCTTAAATCGGAAATCATCGGTCAGGACCAGGCGATTGAAAAGATTGTAAAGGCTATACGCCGTAACCGTGTAGGACTTAAAGACCCCAACAAACCTATCGGAACGTTCATGTTCCTCGGTCCGACCGGTGTCGGAAAGACTCATCTTGCCAAGAAACTTGCCGAATACTTGTTTGACTCGGCAGACTCTCTGATACGTGTCGACATGAGCGAGTATATGGAAAAATTCACTGTGTCGCGTCTTGTCGGAGCGCCTCCGGGATATGTCGGCTATGAGGAAGGTGGTCAGCTGACTGAGAAAGTGCGTCGTCGCCCCTATTCGGTTGTGCTTCTCGACGAGATAGAAAAAGCACATCCCGACGTGTTCAACCTTCTTCTTCAGGTAATGGATGAAGGTCGACTGACTGATAGTCTCGGTCGGAAGATTGACTTTAAGAATACGTTGATAATCATGACCTCCAATGTCGGCACCCGTCAGTTGAAAGACTTTGGCTCAGGTGTAGGTTTTACAACCCGTCAGGTTGACAAAGATTTCTCTCACGGAGTGTTGCAGAAAGCACTTAACAAGGCTTTTGCACCGGAATTTCTTAACCGTATCGATGACATAGTGATGTTTGACTCTCTTGACAAGGATGCAATATTCCGTATTATCGATGTCGAGTTGAAGGGATTCTATGATCGCATCAAGTCACTCGGCTATCATCTTGAGATAACGGAGAACGCCAAGAACTTTATCGCCGGCAAGGGATATGATTCTCAGTTTGGTGCCCGTCCGCTTAAGCGAGCAATCCAGAAATATCTTGAAGATGAGCTTGCAGAACTTATAATAGATTCGACACTTAAACCGGGCGACAGTATCAGGGTTGACTATGACAGCGCTACTGACAAGATTGTCACTTCGGTAAACCCTGATGACATGATGCAGAAGTCAGAATAAACGCTTTTGTTAACATTATTTATAAAAAAATGCCACATTATGAGTGTGGCATTTTTTTTGTAAGATGTTATAAATATAGAATAACATAAAACTAACAAAACTTATAATATCATGACATTAAAGAAAGGATCAATAGGAGTTACGACTGATAATATCTTCCCTGTTATCAAAAAATTCCTTTATAGTGATCACGAAATTTTTCTTCGTGAACTTGTGTCAAATGCAATTGATGCTACCCAGAAGTTAAAAACGCTATCATCGTTTGGCGAGTTTAAAGGCGAGCTCGGCGACATGTCGGTGAGAGTCACTGTCGACAAAGAAGCCGGAACGCTGACAGTCAGCGACCACGGTATAGGCATGACGGCTGAAGATATTGAGAAATATATCAATCAGATAGCATTTTCAGGAGCTGAAGAGTTTCTTGAAAAATACAAGGATAATGCCAATGCCATCATCGGTCATTTCGGACTCGGATTCTACTCGGCATTCATGGTTGCAAAGAAGGTAGAGATACGCTCGCTGTCTTACAAAGAGGGTGCTGAAGCTGTGAAATGGGAATGTGACGGTTCGCCTGAGTTTGAGATGGATAAAATCGAAAAGAGTGAACGCGGAACAGATATTATCCTGTATATTGACGATGAAAACAAGGAATTTCTTGAACAGACCAAGATTGACAGTCTGCTCAAAAAATATTGCCGTTTTCTTCCCGTACCGGTTATCTCGGGCAAGTTGAAAGAATGGAAAGACGGTAAATATGTTGACACGGATAAGGATAACATTATCAATATCACGGAACCGGCATGGATGAAAAAGCCTGCTGATCTGACCGATGAGGACTACCGTAATTTCTATCATGAGCTTTATCCCGGACAGGAAGATCCGTTGTTCTGGATTCATCTTAACGTCGATTACCCGTTTACGCTTACCGGAATACTGTTCTTCCCCAAGATTAAGAATAATTTTGATATAGCTAAGAACCGTATACAGCTATATTCCAATCAGGTCTTTGTAACCGACTCGGTAGAGGGAGTCGTTCCTGAGTTCATGATGTTGCTTCAGGGTGTCATCGACTCGCCTGACATTCCTCTTAATGTGTCGCGTTCATATCTGCAGAGTGACAGCGCGGTAAAGAAGATTTCAAGCTACATCACCAAGAAAGTGTCGTCACGACTTGAAGAGATATTCAAGAATGACCGTCAGGAATTTGAGAAGAAATGGGACGATATAAAAGTCTTTATCGAATACGGCATGCTGACAGATCAGAAATTCTGTGACGCTGCGATGAAGTTTGATCTGCTTAAGGACACCGAGAAGCGCTATTACACAATTGAAGAGTACAAGACTCTTATTCAGGCTAATCAGACCGATAAAGACGGCAACATTGTCTATCTGTATGCCACTGACCCGATAGCGCAGTATAACTTTATAAAAAGCGCTACCGACAAGGGTTATGACGTGCTTCTCATGGACGGTCAACTTGACAGCCATTTCATCGGATTACTTGAGCAGAAACTCGAGAAGAGCCGCTTTGTACGTGTCGACAGTGATGTCGTAGACAACCTTATTCCCAAGGACAACAAAAAGGAGGTAGACCTGTCAACATTGCAGCGTGACATCATGACAACTCTGTTCCACTCTCAGATTCCGGAGAACAAGGATGCACAGTTCCTCGTAACTTTTGAAGCTATGTCGCCGTCAGACGCACCTGTGACAATCACTCAGAACGAGTATATGCGACGTATGAAAGAGATGGCTGCACTTCAGCCCGGAATGGATTTCTACAGTCAGCTCCCCGACAGCTACAATCTGATTGTCAATACCGAGCATCCGCTGGTTGTCAGGTTGCGTGACGAAGCAAAGGATTCTATCGGAGCTGTTGTCGAACCGCTTGCCAACGAGATAAAAGATACGAACAAAGAAATAAGCGATCTTAACGCCAAATCGACAGATGGAAAAATGTCGGACGAGGACAAGACCAAGATGAATGAACTTGAGAAAAAGGTCAATGACGCACGAGACAAGGAGACCGAGGTCATATCTCACTATGCCTCAAAACAGCCCCTCGTAAAACAGTTGATCGATCTTGCCCTTCTCGGCAACGGACTTCTTAAAGGTGAGGCTCTGAGCGATTTCATCCGCCGGTCGGTTGAATTGCTCTGATTGTAAAATTCTTTAATTTAACTTATAATAACCTGCTGTTTGCCAAAAATAGCAGGTTATTTTATATCTTTGAACGCTAATATCATGATATAAACAAAACGGTCTTTAAAATGAATGACATAACAAGCTTCTTCCGACAGCTCATAGAACAGTCTAAGAGTCTTGATATAGCAGAAGCGGAGTTTAAGCGAATTATAGCTGACGATGCCCAGCTGAAGAATGAATATTCTGAATGGTGTAATGCCGTCGGAAGCTCGGAGCGTGACGGATTCCGTGATTTCTGTGACGACTATATCGAGTCGCAGGATACAATATGGGACTCGCTGACGGATTATGACGAATGATAAAAATGGACACGGATATAGAATTAAAACGGCGTCTCCCCGCCGAATGGGAGGAACATTGCGGCGTGATTCTTGCGTGGCCTCACGAGGACACGGACTGGAATTATATGCTTGACGAGGTCACGGAGTGTTACGTGAAAATTGTCGAGGCGATTGTCGAGACCGAAATTGCGGTTATCCTTGCGCCCGATACGGAACTGCCCAAACGCTATCTCGGACATCTCGACCAGTCGCGTATAATCTATTTTTCTGTTCCTACGAATGACACGTGGGCGCGCGATTTCGGCGTGATTACGATGACGGTCAACGGGTCACCGGTGCTCTGTGATTTCAAATTCAATGGCTGGGGACTTAAATTTGCGGCTGACAAAGATAATCTGATAACGAGGCGCATGACTGAAGCCGGACTACTGAAAGGTCGCTACGAGAATCATCTCGGATTTGTCCTCGAAGGCGGATCAATCGAGAGTGACGGTCAAGGGACTCTGCTCACGACTTCGGAATGTCTGTTATCACTAAATCGAAACGGAAATTTATCGCGTGAGCAGATTGAAAAATATCTTTCGGAGACATTCAATGTTGATAATGTGCTGTGGCTTGATCATGGTGCTCTCGAGGGTGATGACACTGACAGTCATATCGATACTCTTGCCCGTCTTGCCCCCAATGACACAATCATTTATACAGGATGTGACGACGAGACTGACTCTCACTTCAACGAACTGAAGGCAATGGAGGATGAGTTAAAACAGTTAAAGACCCGACGCGGGACTCCGTTTAATCTTATCGCTCTGCCTCTCCCCGACCCTATCTATGACGAGGATGGAAACCGATTACCCGCTACGTATGCTAATTTCCTTATTACGCCTGACTCGGTATTGCTGCCCGTGTACGGACAGCCTAAAAAGGATTTTCTGGCGTCGCAGATAGTCAGGATAGCGTTTCCCGATCATGAAGTCAAGGCGATCGATTGTCGCGCATTAATACGTCAGCACGGGTCGCTACATTGTGTAACCATGCAATTACCCAAAGATACTCTTCCGATATGAAAAAGATAATTAAAGTAGGTATAATACAGCAGCATAACACTGCCGATATAGAAAACAACCGTAAACTTATTGCCGAGAAAATATCGCAACTCGTTGCTTCAGGCGCTAATCTGATTGTCAATCAGGAGCTTCATGACTCGCTGTATTTCTGTCAGACAGAAAATACGGATTTGTGTAATCTTGCAGTAACGATACCGTCGGATGTCACTGATTTTTATGCCGGACTTGCACGCAAACATGGTGTCGTGATTGTGACATCGCTGTTTGAACGCCGGGCTCCGGGGCTTTATCACAATACCGCGGTAGTGTTTGACAATGATGGACGTATTGCCGGAAAATATCGTAAGATGCACATTCCCGATGATCCTGCCTACTATGAAAAGTTTTATTTTACGCCCGGCGACCTCGGATTTGAACCGATTGATACATCAGTAGGTCGACTCGGGGTATTGGTGTGCTGGGATCAGTGGTATCCCGAGGCAGCAAGACTGATGGCGCTCCGAGGTGCTGAGATCTTGATTTATCCTACTGCAATCGGTTGGGAATCGACTGACACACCGGATGAGAAAGAACGTCAGCGTCAAGCGTGGATTACGGTACAGCGTGGACATGCAATAGCCAACGGTCTGCCGGTAGTTGCCGTCAACCGTGTAGGTCATGAACCGGATCCGTCGGGCGCGACAGGTGGTATAGAGTTCTGGGGCAGTAGTTTTATTGCCGGACCTCAAGGAGAGTTCCTGTTCCACGCTGCTGAAAATGTTGAAGAGACAGCGGTTATCGATGTTGACATGACGCGTTCGGAACATGTGCGCCGCTGGTGGCCGTTCCTCCGAGACAGGCGAATAGATTTCTACAGTGGACTGACATCACGGTATCTTGATTGATACCCGATAATAATAAAAAAAGTAGCTCAAATAACGCGAGCTACTTTTTTTTCGTTTCTGAAATACAAAATAATTAGGAGTACGCATCCCAGAATTATAATCGGTACACCGATTATTGCGGGGGTGCTGTAATTGCCGGTCTCTCGTATGACCAGCCCACCGATCCATGCGGCAATTGCATTACCCGCGTTGTAGGCAATCTGTATGCCTGCCGCGCCAAGCATCTCGCCCCCTTTGGAGTAGACGACGATTGATGACTGTAACGGACTGCCCGAACCAAAGAGAGCGGCAGTGCCGAAAAACATCAGAATCGGCATCAGCCAGCGGATGTCGGCGAAGAAGTAGACGAGAACAAGAATCATAATTGCTGATGCCTGAACTTCAGCTGCAATAATACTCGGCTTATAATGGTCAGCAAGTCGCCCGGCGATAAGATTGCCGAAGAACATGCCGGCACCCGCCACGATCATAAGCCAGGAGAGTGATCCGGTAGAGAAATGTGTCACGTTGATTAGCAACGGATCGATATAGCTGTACCAACAATATATACCAATTTGTCCGAAAAGTACTCCGCCGAATATGAGCCATGGCGGAAGTGTCTTTAGAAAACGAAATTGCCCTTTGAAATCTGTCGAAGGAAGTCGCCCGACATCTTTTACCCATTTCCATATCGAAATCAGGGTGACGAGCCCCGAAAAAGCTACTATGAAAAACGCCACTCGCCACGAGACTGTATTGCAAAGAAACGTTGCGAGCGGAACTCCTATCAACGTCGCAACAGTCATCCCGGCAATCATTATAGAAACGGCACTGACTTCTTTACCGGGATCGGCAAGTTTCCGTGCCACGATTGCACCTACACCGAAATAAGCACCGTGAGGAAGTCCGGAAATAAATCGAGCCACAAAAAGAGCCCAGTAGTCGGGTGCGAGAGCAGCACAAAGATTGCCACCGAGGATTAATCCGGCGAGAATCAGCAGAATGGTTTTAAGGGGATATTTGTGTAGAAACAGGAGAACCAGCGCACCGATACATACTCCGATAGCGTATGCTGAAATCAGATGTCCCGTTTCAGTGACTGTAGTATGAAGATCGGTAGACAGAGTTCCTAAAATTCCCATCATTAGAAATTCGGAGATTCCAAGAGCGAATGTCCCGAAAGCAAGAGCGATTAATCCTTTCTTCATGAATCAGATAATTAATAAAATTTTTTCAGCATCCCTGCACTGTTACGTGCGAGAGATGCTGAAAAACTGTCCTGATTTTTAATTCTGTAATTGTAAAGGATGGATTGTTGTCATGGATTATTTCTCGGATAAGGGATTCCATCCCTGAGCCTTAAGAGGTATTTCGGTGTCATCGCGGGTCACAAGCGCACATCCGAGCTCGGGTTTTGTGATATGCCCGATAACAGCGATTCCCTTCAGTTTCTTGATTTCTTCGTGGCAGTGGAGAGGCACGGTAAACAGGAGCTCATAGTCCTCTCCGCCGTTAAGAGCCGCCGTCACAAGATTCATGCCGAGCTCCTCAGCCATGACAGCAGTCTGATAATCAATAGGAATACGATCCTCATATACTCGGCAGCCCACATTACTCTGCTTGCAGATATGCATCAGTTCGGATGACAGACCGTCGGACACGTCCATCATGGAAGTCGGCTGTATACCGGCTTCAGCAAGTTGGGCAATAATGTCACGGCGAGCCTCGGGCTTGAGCTGGCGTTCGATGATATACTCTTTACCACCGAAGTCGGGCACGAAATCTTTCATGCCTTTTGATGCGACTTTTTCACGCTCAAGGAGCTGGAGCCCCATATATGCCGCGCCGAGATCACCCGAAACACAGATCAGATCAGTGTCTTTTGCCCCGTTACGATATACAATCTTGCCCTCGGGAGCATCTCCGATACAGGTTATGCTGATGAGTAATCCTGACGGAGACGACGTTGTATCACCACCGACGATATCCACACCGTAAATTTCACAGGCGAGACGTATTCCGCTATATAACTGTTCGATGTGCTCGACGGTAAAGCGGCTTGATATGGCGAGCGAAACGGTAATCTGACGTGGCGTACCGTTCATGGCATATATATCGGAGAAATTTACTATCGCCGATTTATATCCAAGATGTTTGAGCGGAGTGTATGTAAGATCGAAGTGAACTCCCTCGACAAGAAGGTCGGTTGTGACAAGAACTTCGCTGTCGTGGTATTTCATTACGGCGCAGTCATCGCCTACTCCTTTTTTTGAGGAGGTATTCTTTAGCTCGATCTCTTTGGTCAGATGATCGATCAGACCAAATTCACCGAGTGAAGATATTTCTGTCGCTTTTTCTTCCATAATCAAGATGTTAGTTTAACCTCGTACCACAAGCTGACGCATTATTTCCATCATCTTGGGCTGTGCAGTTTCGGCAGCTTTCTGTACTTCTTCGTGAGTGGGGACTTCAGTGATATCTTTTCCACCGAGATCAGTAATTACCGAAACGCCGAACACTTCCATTGAAGCGTGGTTTGCAACAATAACTTCGGGAACCGTAGACATACCGACAGCATCGCCACCAATGATGCGGAAATATTCGTATTCAGCAGGTGTTTCAAATGTAGGACCCGGAGTGCCAACATAGACACCATGCATGACACGAATGTTTTTTTCGCGGGCAATTTCGTCAGCGAGGTCAATGAGACGCTTGCTGTAAGCCTCGGTCATCGCCGGGAAGCGCGGTCCGAGCTCGTTGTAGTTTTTACCGCGGAGTGGATTCTCCGGGAACAGGTTGATGTGATCGGTGATAATCATTATGTCACCAACGACAAATTCCTTATTCATGCCGCCTGCCGCATTAGAAACAAAGAGAGTCTCGATGCCGAGCGCTTTCATGACTCTTACGGGGAATGTCACTTGCTTCATGTCATATCCTTCATAGTAATGGAAACGACCTTGCATAGCCATCACGCGCTTACCGCCCATCTCTCCGAAAATCAGGTTACCGCTGTGTCCTTCAACAGTGGAAACAGGGAAATTGGGGATTTCGCTATACGGAATATATTGTTTGTTATCAATGTGATCAACAAGTGCGCCGAGACCTGTTCCAAGGATAATTGCAGTCTTGGGCATGTCGCTTACTTTTGACTTGATGTATTCAGCGGTCTGGTTAATTTTTTCTAACATGGTTATTGAATATTGATTGTATTATACTTTAGATTAACATTGTCTAATGTAAAATTGTTTTTCCCGACGGGTTACAGCGTCTTGCTGTTCTCGATCAATTTTTTAAGTTCGGTATCAAATGATTCTTCGGGGTTGGTATCAAAGACAACTTCTATGGGCAGATAGAATGTCAGAGCTTTGAGTTGCTGGGGATAGTAAGGGTTGTTGGCAAGTCTGACGGCATCTTTCTCGGTAGTAATGATATATTTGTTGATAGACTTTATATCGTCAAATTTTTTGACAATGCTGTCGAGATCTTTCCGGGTGAAGTTGTGATGATCGGGGAACACTTTTACCTTAACTATCGGACGGAAGCGTTTAACGTATTTGACAAACGGACGAGGATTGGCAATACCCGACACAGCAAGAATCTTGTCATCCTCGCTCAGATATTCCAGATAAGGGATACGTGAAGTTTCGTCAGGAAAAACCGGTTTCAAAGCGCCGTAACGATAGCGGGAAAAGAACAGTTTCTGATAGGGATAGAGTTTAAGATTGTTCTTGAAAATGCGGTATTCAAGAGGCTTCAGTTGCTCGGGACACTTGGTCACCACCACCATGTCGGCGCGATACACGGCTTTTGCTGATTCGCGCAAATGACCGAGCGGTAGCATCTTGTCGAAGAATACGGGACGATTAAATTCCGTCAGCACGATAGCTACTGATGGTTTCACATACTGATGCTGGAAGGCATCGTCAAGAATGATAAGGTTTATTTTAGGATTGATCCGGAGCATTTCGTCAATACCTTTACAACGATCTTCGCAAACGGCAACAGTCACTTGTCCACCAAATTTCTGATAAATCTGATAAGGTTCGTCGCCGATGTCAAGGGGCGTGGAATTGCGTGATGCGAGGATGAATCCGTGGGTTTTGCGTTTATATCCCCGGCTCAACACGCCGATGGTGTAGTCATATCGGAGAGAGTTGACAATATATTCCGTGTGAGGAGTCTTTCCCGTTCCGCCAACGGCGATATTGCCGACTACGACAATCGGTACGGGAAATGAGCGTTGTTTTAATATTCCCCATTTAAACATGTAGTTGCGTGTCGTTGTCACCGCTCCGTAAATTTTAGAGAGCGGTAACAGGACGAGACTGTTTAATATCTTGCTGCGAGCCATGTTTTAATGAAGAATTAAATTTCCGAGTACGAGGGTCATTCTATGGTTAACGGTTCCATGCGGCACTGTACCGGCTCCAATTCTTTGACCGAGCGGATATTGTGGTAAATATCGTAAGTGTCACCCAGCTCATTTTTAATGATAGTATTCCGTACTTTGACCTGCATTTCGGAAATCATTTCCCAGAAAGTTGCCGTAGGATCGGGATATTCTATGATGCAATATTTATCAGATCCAAAGGTTGACGCCATGTCGGAGATAGCATCAGACAGTGTACCCAATTCATCGACAAGTCCAAGTTGAAGAGCAGAAACGCCATCCCACACCCTACCCTCGGCAATTGCCTTTATAGAATCTACGGGCATGTTGCGTCCTACTGCGCAACGGTTTACAAATGTCTCGTAGCCACGGTTGATTTCCTGTTGCATCTTGGCGCGCTGGAACGGTGTCATCGGAGTCATTACCGATGGGAAGTCGCCGTTAAGATTGGTGCTTACATTGTCGGTTGTAACACCGATTTTATCATTCAAAAGTCCTTTAGCACAAGGAATCATACCGAATATACCGATAGAACCGGTCAGAGTGACGGGCTGGGCATAAATTTTGTCAGCGCCCGATGAAATGTAATAACCACCTGACGCAGCATAATCGCTCATTGAAACATAGAACGGACGTCCGGTAGCCTTAAAACGTTCGAGAGCTTCCCATATCTGTTCAGAAGCAAATGCGCTACCGCCCCCTGAGTTGACTCGCATCACCAGACCGTCAATCTTCTTGTCTTTAGTAATTTCTTCAATCAGCGGTACCATTTTCGATCCTACAATTCCGTCGGTGCCGTCATCAACTATATCGCCTACGGCATACAGAACCGCAATGCGTTTTCCTTTTTTTGCGCGATGAGGGATGTCGGCAAGACGAACGTAGTCGTCAGGTGATACTAATTTCAGGTCATCATCCAAGTCAGTGCCAGTCAGTTCTTTCATGAAATCAAGCGCTTCATAACGATAACCGAGTGTGTCGACAATCTCGTTCTCGACATAATATTCAGGAGAATCAGCGAGTATCATGTCATCAGCCCACTGATTGACGGTCTCGATAGTCTTGTCGCGGTTTAAGGCGATGACCGAGCCAAAATAATCCCATATATTGCCTAAAAAATGCTCCTGTTGTAAGCGGCTTGCTTCCGAGGCATGGTCAAGAATAAACGGCTCGACAGCGCTCTTATAGGTTCCTACCTTTATCACCTGCATCTCAACACCGAGTTTGTCAAGCAGGCGTTTGTAGTACATTGTCGTTGCTGACAATCCGTGGATGTCGACCATACCTATCGGATTGACAAACACTTTGCCAGCTATAGACGCAATGAAGTAGTCGCCTTGAGAATACCCGTCACTATAAGCCACGATCCATTTTCCGGATTCCTCAAACGATGCAAGTGCATCGAGAATATCACAGCGCTGAGCGAGTCCCCCTTCAACTCCACCACATTCGATAAAAATACCTTCGATGCGCTTGTCATCGGCTGCCGCGGTGATTGCCGCGATAAGGTCATTAAGCGCGATATTGGTCTTGCCGGGGTCATAAAGCTGTTCTACCAACTTCGGCTCGGTCTTACGCTCGGATATTGAGCCGCTCAAGTCGATATATAGTACGGACTTTTCTTCAATAGAAGAGATAGAACCAGAGTCTAATGATTTTGAGGCAACTACTGCGACTAATAAAATCATAAGAATGAAAAGTAAAATAACAGATATCCATATAGCGGCAAGAGAACCGAGCATGGATGCTATAAAACGTTTCATCATAGCGGTAAAGTATTGAAATGTAGTTGTTTACTGTGTAAATTAAAAACTGTCGACAAACCGTTTGCCGACTCTTCGTTACAAAGTTACTACAAATCCACCGTGCTTACAAATTATAAATAATATATTTTTTATAAAAATTAAGGTTAATATGGTAAGATTTCAGAATGTTAGATGGAGCGCGACACGCACACCGCGCCGATCAATTCCCGGAACGTCGTGATAGTTAAGTCGCCAAACGTAGTCAACGCGCAGACATTTGAGGATGTTGTCTATGCCGACACTTGCTTCCATATAGGGTTTCCCATGCATGGAAGTGACATGACTTGTCTCCGGAAATAGAAACACCCGGTCATTGAGATACGGGTTGTTTTTATCGCTCAGACTACCGAGAAAACCTCTGAAGGCAAATACCTCACGCAGTTTCAAGTATTTCAATAAGGGAATACGGTTAAATATCGCTCCATTAGCCCAGTAGGTTAAGTCCCACGAGACATAGCTGTCGGTTATAAACTCCATCGGATTCATTAATGCGAAGCTTTCGGGCTGAATGGTGTAGGACAGATTGGCGTTGGGTATTAGAAGGTCGGGGTAAGGAGTGACACTCCATACGTGTCCACCGCGGAGAATAACATCGGTATATCCGAAAGCCGAGAACCAGAACCGTTTTTGTGCGCTGAGTTCCGTGCGATTGATTTCAAACATGTTACCAAAAGTTTCATGAGGACCATAGGTGTGTTCCAGAATGAAAACCGGGGCATCGAGATTGACCGGAATGCGGTGAGACTTAGTCTGGTAGAATTTCTCTCCGGGAGCAAAACGCAATTGCACTCCCAGAGTCGTTTCATCATAGAACGGGCGGGATTTTCCGTCGGATGTGATAAATTTCAGATATTCCGATGCTTCCTGGCGTTCATGTTTTACCGTTGCGCTGACCGAGAAGTTATTGGGCAATTCAAGAGTGTAAGTCAGATCCGTGACGCGGTGATAAGTCATCTGACGGTTCTTCATGCGCTTGAGTGACAGGAATATGTTATCCATGTTGGTAAACATGTAGTGCTGTCCTATCATGTCGACATCGTAAAGATGTGAGAGCCTTAGCGAATGTACGGGAAATTCGCGGGAATGATATTTCTTTTTATTAAAGGAATACTCGATTTCCCCTAAGTACTTGAACTTACGGTCCTTTGTTCCATAAGCGACATATCCGCGGCCAAACCAATTTTTACTTAGATTGGCGGTAGTCATTCCTCCGACTCTGAATCTTACGCCTTCAAGATCATCGGTGCTTACAAGCGTGTTCACCGGACCGAGATCAACCTTGCTTTTCGGTGCCGTATGGATATAACCCGAGACGAGTATTTTCAGTATTTTTTCGCTCCAGTAAAATGCCGGGACGCTGCGCAATTTTGCTATCAGGGTCTCGACGTTCTGTTCGTTGGTGGTAATGGGCGTGTAACGGTGGTTGGTCCAAAACATGTCATCGGGTAACTCGGCGTCGGGGGATATCATGGATGGTCCGAGAGACGAAAATAATTGAGGGTTTTCATAATATTCAAAATTATGCCCCGAATAGGTCGAGTTGCGACGGGCATAGATTCCCTGAGTCCCTTTTACGAGTGCAAATTCTACAACAAGGTCATCAGCTGTTTTTAACCGTGAACCGTCCTGCGCCCGATCAAATGTCTGATTAATATATAGTTGCTCTATGAAGTTGAGATTGATGCCTTGCGGGACGCTCATCGTGACACGTTTGATAAACTTTACCGAGTCAGTGTCGGTGACATATAGTCGCCCGGAGAAACCAAATGTCGATCTGAGTCGCGGAGTGAATGATAATTCTATGCAGCGGTCGCCTTCGATAGTCACGGTATCAGTGAGAAAGTATTTGTAAAAATCGGGTCCGATCGACGATAGCGGGCTAACAAAACGATTTTGCAGCAGATTGATGTCATTGCCGAAGATGTCTATTTCGCGGAAAATATCCTCTAAAAATGTCTGCATGCTTTCCTGGCTGGTAAACTCATCAATGCCCTTGCGCCGAATCCCGGTAATCAGTTCTTTTTCAGCGTGAGGCGTATTGCGATAGTGGACTTCCGACGCTTTTTCCTTAACGGAAAGGTTGAGAATAGGACGACCGGAGACATCAGATGTGTCGACATACTCGGTCAGGAACGGAAATTTGCGGAAAATAGCACTTTTCTGTGTTTCATCGGTGAAATTGTTTAGCGCCAAAGTGATTCGCTCATACTTGTCATAGTTGTAGTTGGCGTTGCGGCGCGGATCAGTCATGTTGTTGGACGCTCTGATTTTTTCAATCATGTCAACAGCCGGATTGTTACGCTTGGAATATCCGTTGCGGTTCTTTTTAACTACAATTTCGTCAAGCTCAATTCCATCGGGATGCATGACCACGGTAATGCTATCGGGGAAATCTTTTATAACTACTGATTTACCTGTATAGCCGAGAACCGAGATGCCTATCATGGTATCGTTCCGACCGATTGTAATCGAAGCGTTACCGTCAGCGTCGGTAAGAACCCCGTTGTCAGTCGCTTTCTCATAGATTGCCGCATAAGGAACAGGTGCAGAGGTAATCGAGTCTCTGACAGCGATGTGTACAGTATGGTCAGCGCCCATGCCGACTTGCGGGCAGCATAACGAAATCAGTGTCAGAATTGAAACGATATATGATAATCTCATAACAATTATTACCTTTGCACAAACTATTCAAACTTATCCGATGGCAAAAGAAATCGAACGTAAATTTCTCGTAAAGGATGACTCTTTTATTTCAATGGCTCGTGAAAGTCATAAGATCGTTCAGGCTTACCTGTCACGTAGCAAAGAATCGACCGTAAGAGTGAGGGTCAAAGATTCCGCGGCATTCCTCACAGTCAAGGGTGTGACAAGCGGTATGTCGCGTGATGAGTGGGAATACCCTATTCCGGTTGTCGATGCCGAGGAGATGATTGAGCGTCTGACCGACGGAAAGGCTATCTACAAGACAAGATATAATGTCGATTACGGGAATCTTCTGTGGGAAGTAGATGTGTTCCACGGACAACTGGAAGGCTTGTGTGTCGCAGAAGTTGAAATTCCCTCTCCGGAGACACCGGTGTCATTCCCTCCGTTTATCGGCAAGGAAGTGACCGGTGTGGCGGATTATTATAACTCAAATCTTATAAACGGCGTTATCCCTCACGAAGAGTAAGTTTCACGACATTCTCCACGTGATGGGTGTGCGGGAACATGTCGACCGGCTGTATCTCATCGACACGATATTTCTCATCGAGCAGAGCGAGGTCGCGTGCCTGTGTCGCAGGGTTGCAACTGACATAGACGATGCGTCTCGGCGATGCGTTAAGTATCACGTTGACAACGTCCTGATGCATTCCGGCGCGTGGCGGGTCGACAATCATCACGTCGGGACGACCATGAGCGGCTATGAACTCGTCGGTCAGCACGTCTTTCATGTCTCCTGCATAAAACTCGGTGTTGTCGATGCCGTTGAACTCGGAGTTGATGCGGGCGTCGCGTATAGCATCCTCGACATACTCGATGCCGATAACGTGGTCAGCCTGTCGTGCGACAAAGTTGGCTATTGTGCCGGTCCCGGTATAGAGGTCATAGACAAGTTCATTACCGGTAAGTTCGGCAAAGTTTCGTGCCACTTTGTAAAGCTCGAGTGCCTGAAGCGAATTGGTCTGATAGAATGACTTGGGTCCTACACGGAATTTCAGCCCGTCCATTTCCTCGACAATGTAATCACGACCGGAAAATGTAATCACGTTCTGATCGGCTATGGTATCGTTAGCCTTCGTATTGATTACATATAACAGGGATGTGATTTCAGGGAACTGTGTCTTGACCGCGTCAAGAAGCTGTCGTATTTCTACGGGATTATCCTCTCCGAACACCATCACAGCCATTATCTCGCCGGTTGACGCTATTCTTATCATAAGAGTACGCAGCAGTCCATGCTGTTCACGCAGGTCAAAGAATGTCAGACCATTATCTTTAGCGTACTGCTTAATAAAATTACGGAGCCGATTGCCGAAATCATCCTGAAGATGACACTGCTTGATGTCCAGCACTTTGTCAAAGGCTCCGGGAATGTGGAATCCGGCTGCATTTCGGTCGGGAAATTCCGCTCCGCTCCGCAACTGTTCAAATGTCAGCCAGCACTTATTGGAGAATGTGTACTCCATCTTGTTGCGATACTCAAAAATCTTTTTAGAGCCGAGAATCGGGCTAATCTCCGGTATCTCAATTTTCGCTATACGGGTCATCGCATCGCTGACCTGGCGCTGCTTACATTCAATCTGAAGAGAGTATGGGAGGTGTTGCCAACGGCATCCGCCACATGTGCCGAAGTGCTCGCACACGGGCTGGACGCGTACCGGAGACGGAGTGGTCAGCCGTTCGATGTGACCTTCGGCATAACTTCTTTTCTTTCGGTCGATCTTTATGTCAGCAATATCGCCGGGAGCTCCGTAGGGGATAAACACGACCAAGTCCCCTACTCTTGCTATACTGTTGCCTTCGGCGGCAACATCAGTGATTGTGACATTTTCAATCACCGGAAGTTCTTTACGTTTACGTGCCAATTTGTTTATCAGTTTACGTTGTTGTGGCTGCAAAGTTAGCAAAAATCGGTTTGAAACAGATGTAAACCGGCTATTTATTTAAATGCAATTATATGCGAAGTTATTTATAATTATAATAATGTGAGATTGATTTGCTGCATAATGGATAACTTAAAAATCAAGACATATCTTAATGGCGCCTATAACCGCTCGGACTTATTTTTCAGTTAATTTTAATTTATTGTATAAAAAGTTGGTAGTTTAGGCGTTATTTTTCATCATAAAATCTTATCTTTGCAGTGTTCTCAAAAAAATAGGAAATTATTTTAACACAGAATAACACTTATTAAAAATTTTTTCTAATGAAAAGAGTTTATACCTTCGGTGACGGTAAGGCAGAAGGAAATGCCGAGATG
>CAYTWG010000052.1:0-16627 GCA_964442005.1 uncultured Bacteroides sp.
ATTGTCGCCCAATACGAGACATACCGTGTCATCGCCGATAAACTCGCGGCCGATGGATCCATGTCGCATCTTTACCTCCAAGGAAGTAGTCGGCAGCATTGTTTTGCTTCTGACGTACTACCCACAGGATAATGCCAATCAGGGCTATGAAAAATAGTCCGATGACAAGCCAGTCTAAAAATGCCATGATAAAAGATTGATTTTGTTTAGTTTATATTAGGTTAAATTAATTGCGATTGATCGTATGCAGGACCGATAATTACTGCTCAACGCCGAAACGGAACACGCAGTGGCTGGTATAGGTCTCGCCGGGGCGGAGTTCAACCGAGGGCCATTCAGGTTTATTGGGGCTGTCAGGATAATGCTGTGTTTCAAGACAGATACCTGTGCGCTGTTGATATACCTTACCGTTTTTGCCGGTCTGAGTTCCGTCAAGGAAGTTGCCTGAGTAAACCTGAATTCCGGGCTCGTCAGTAAGGACTTCAAGTGATATACCTGTTTCGGGTGATACAAGTTTAACGGCGACAATGCTGTCATTACCGGCTGTGTTGAGCACCCAGTTGTGGTCGTATCCGTTACCGTTTTTAAGCTGTACAAATTCAAAGTCGTTGATTTCGGCGCCGACTGCTTTGGGAGTTGTAAAGTCCATCGGAGTGCCTGCTACCGGAGCGATTTCGCCTGTCGTCATGTAGGTAGAATCGACCGGTGTATAATAATCAGCGTTTACGTATAATATGTTGTCAGTGATAGGTTGATCCGGATTACCGTTGAGATTGAAATATGAATGGTTGGTCATGTTGATGACAGTGGTCGCATCGGTAGTTGCGTTGTAAGCGATGTCGATAGCATTGTCATTGGTGAGTGTATAGGTTACGGTAGCTACAACATTGCCGGGGAAATTATTGTCGCCGGCGGGTGAATTCATGACAAGTGTGATAGTTGAATCATTAGGCTGTGTGGCTTCATAGACTTGATATTGCCAACCGGTGGGACCGCCGTGGAGGCAGTGTCCGAAGTTGTTCTGTGGGAGTTGAATGGTATCGCCTTCAATTACGATACGTCCCTGATTGATGCGGTTGGCGTAGCGACCGATCGATGCGCCGAAGTCGCTCAGATTATTTTCCGGCAGATAGGCACCGATGCTGTCAAATCCGAGAACAACATCTTGGAAGTTGCCGTCTCGGTCAGGTACTGAGATTGAAACAATACGACCGCCGAAGTTGGTTACACACACTTCCATACCGTTATCGTTGGTAAGGGTGTAGAGTGCGGTCGGTTTGCCGTTGACCTCTGCGACAAAAGCTTCGGGATTGAGACCTGACTTTGTCAACGCGGGCTCCTGTTTGGTCGCACAACTTCCGAGGAGTGCAAGACCACCGGCTAAAAGCACTGTTGATTTTAAGTGATTCATGATTGAATAAATTGATATTATGTTAGATTATTACATTAATATATTTAAGGTAAATAGTTTTTACGTGAACAGAGGTTATTAAAATCGGATTAACTTTCTATATCTTTTATTTTGGGTGTAAAAGTAACACTTATTTTTTACGCTGCAATAAAAATTTTTATGTTTTATAGCATAAAGTGTAAATATTACACTTATTTCGTTGTTTTATCCCTGATGTACCGTTTTAGGCGATGGTTTTTATCATCATTGCTATCAGATATAAGTCATCGGTCGTGCGAGGACGTAAAAAATATTAAAAGCGGCATGTTGGTAGGGAAAATTTGTTTAACTTTGTGGTGTTAAAGAACTAAATTAGCTTAAATGTTCCGTATCAAGCGACTATATACCTTTATGTTGCAGAGCTTTATTCCATTATTGCTCATGACATTTTTTATATGCCTTTTTATCGTGCTGATGCAGTTTCTGTGGAAGTACATTGATGATCTGGTAGGTAAAGGTCTGAGTATGGATGTGATAATTGAGCTGTTCTTTTATGCGGCATTGACGATGGTGCCTCTGGCACTTCCTCTGGCAATACTTCTTGCCTCGTTGATGGTGTTCGGAAATCTTGGTGAGCGATTTGAGCTTACTGCAATGAAGGCTTCGGGTGTATCGTTGATTAAATCGATGCGACCGTTGATTGTCCTTATGATTCTGATTGCTATCGGAGCATTTTTTTTCCAGAATAATGTGCTGCCTGTCGCGCAGACCAAAATGTACACGCTTCTGTTCTCGATGCGGCAGAAATCGCCTGAACTTGAGATACCTGAGGGTGTATTTTACGATCAGATTCCGGGGATTAATCTCTTTGTCGAGAAGAAGGACAGAGAGACAGGCACATTATATGATATGATGATCTATGATGTGTCGCGTGGATTTGATAATGCACGCATCATTCTTGCTGATTCCGGACGTCTGAGTGTCACGGAGGATAAAACTCATCTTTTTCTGAAGCTGTATCAGGGAGAGCAGTTTGAAAATCTGCGGGAGCAGAGTGCCGGCGGAAGTTCTAAGAATCAGCCTTATCGTCGGGAGACTTTTGATCAGAAAGATATTCTGATGAGTTTTGACGCTAATTTCAACCGCATGGATGAGAGTACGATGCGTAATCAATATATTGGGAAAAATATAGAAGAACTGAGAGCGACAATTGACTCGGTACAGGAACGCGTGGACAGTGTCGGTGCCATTTATGCAAAGGCAATAAAAGAAACTCCCTATTTCGGACTCTCTTACATGAAGAATGTGTTTACTGACAATAAGTGGACTACGGTACGACAGGACGAGATTAAGGTAGAGGAGCCGCTTGTACTTGACTCAGTATTTACGAAACCATCGGCGTCGCTTGCAAAAGCTTATATCAATCAAGCCTTGATGAAGGCTAAGCGCAACAAGCAGGACTACGAGTTCAAGAGTTACTCCATGGAGGATGACCGTAAAACCATACGTCGCCATGATATCGAGCTTCAGAAAAAGTTTACACTATCGTTTGCCTGCATCATATTCTTCTTTATCGGAGCCCCGCTGGGTGCTATTATCAGAAAGGGTGGAATAGGCACACCGCTTGTAATATCTGTATTCCTATTTATTGTCTACTATATAATAGATAACAGCGGTTATAAGATGGCGCGTGACGGACACGTTGCCGTGTGGCAGGGAATGTGGTTGAGTTCGGCGATTCTTCTCCCGCTCGGTATATTCTTTACATACAAGGCGGTAAATGACTCGGCGGTATTCAATATCGATGCCTATAAAAACTTTATTGACCGCATCCGGGGTAAGCGTAAACGTGAACTTGAGGTGAAAGCGTTTGTCATGGAGGAAATTAAGCCTCAGGTAGCTCTTGACATGATACGTGATTTCGACTCCCGTTGTCAGGAATATTATGAGTCTATGTCGAATAAAAATGTCGTTTCAAGACTTATTTCAAGGATAAGATCGGGCTCAGAAGTGAGAGAGACACGACAGCAGCTTAATCGCCTGGTCGATTATCTTTCCAATTCCCGTGATGCCAAAGTTATAGCAACCGTCAATCAATATCCGTTTGATACCGGATTTGGCTCAATAAAGAAAATAATTGAAGTAAATACGACTCTTAAAGAATTGTTGCGTCGTACTGTCGCAGGAGACGCCGATAAAAATGTAATCGTCAATATAGATTAACGTCTATTTTATCAAACAAAACAGAATGAAAGACCCTATAAAATTAAATACGATAGAAGAGGCGCTCGTTGATTTCAAGGAGGGCAAGATGATAATTGTCGTTGACAGCGAGGATCGAGAGAACGAGGGCGACCTGATTGTCGCCGGAGAAAAAATAACTCCCGATCAGGTCAATTTTATGCTTAAGAATGCCCGTGGCGTTCTGTGTGCTCCTATAACAATTTCACGGTGTAAGGAACTTAGGCTGCCTCATCAGGTTGATCATAATACTTCGGTGCTCGGTACGCCGTTTACCGTGACTGTCGATAAATTGGACGGCTGTACCACGGGTGTGTCTATCCATGACCGGTGTGCTACGATAAGGGCTCTCGCTGATCCGGAATCAACTCCTGACACGTTTGGACGTCCGGGGCACATCAATCCGCTTTTTGCCCAGGATCATGGCGTACTGGTACGTGCCGGACACACTGAGGCAGCCGTGGATCTTGCCCGGCTTGCCGGCTTGCAACCGGCAGCGGCTCTGATTGAGATAATGAATGATGACGGTACTATGGCACGTCTGCCTCAGCTCATGGAGAAAGCCCGTGAGTGGAACATGAAGATAATATCGATCAGCGACCTGATCAAGTATCGTCTTGAACATGAATGTCTCGTCGAGCGTGGCGTAGAGGTAGATATGCCTACCGCCTACGGACATTTCCATCTGATCCCTTTCCGACAGAAAGACAACGGTCTGGAGCATATCGCTATTATAAAAGGTGATGTCAAGACCGGTGGTCCGGTACTTGTCAGGGTGCATTCGTCATGTGCAACCGGAGATATTTTCGGCTCAAAACGCTGTGATTGCGGAGAGCAATTACATAAAGCTCTTGAAATGATAGAAAAAGAGGGGCGCGGCGTTGTGTTGTATCTCAATCAGGAAGGTCGCGGAATCGGTCTGATGGACAAGATAAAGGCATACAAGCTTCAGGAAGAGGGGCTTGATACAGTAGAGGCAAACATTCATCTCGGACATAAAGCCGATGAACGTGACTATGGTGTCGGAGCTCAGATTCTTCACATGCTTGGTGTGACCGATATGCGGTTGATGACTAACAACCCCATGAAACGTATCGGTCTTGAAGGGTATGGGCTTAAAGTAGTTGAAAATGTCCCTATAGAAGTTGCCCCGAACACGTACAATCATTTTTACATGCACACCAAAAAGGAGCGCATGGGTCATACACTTGATAAAGTGGATTGATATAAACAGAATATTTAATATATAATGTAATATAACGAAATTATGAAGCAAGCTATTTCAACCACCAATGCTCCCGGAGCAATCGGTCCTTACAGTCAGGCTATCGATGCCGGTCCCTTTGTGTTTATCTCAGGTCAGATTCCGGTCAATCCCGTAAACGGCGAAATCCCTCAGGGCATTGCTCCTCAGACTGCTCAGTCGATCGCCAATATCAAGGCTATTCTTGCCGAGGCAGGTCTTTCTATCGACAATGTTGTCAAGACCACCGTGTTCCTTGCCGACATGAATGATTTTGCGGCAATGAACGCTGTTTATGCCGAAAATTTCACCGCTCCGTTTCCCGCACGTTCAGCTGTTGCCGTTAAGGAACTTCCCAAGCAGGTGCTTGTAGAAATCGAAGTGATCGCGGTGAGATAAATATATTGTTGCCCCGCCGGTTATAGCGAAATTACCCGCCGGTTGATTTAAGAAAATCGGCAACGATAAAGGTGCTCCCTCCGATGAAAATGGAACCGTCGGGGGGAGTATTTTCTTTAGCCAGTCGGTAAGCTTCCTCAACGTTATCGGTTATCATACCCTTTAGTCCGTAGTCTGCAGCTATGGTAGCGACATCTGATGCTGATTTCGCACGAGGAATTGCCGCTTGGGTGAAATAATAGGTTGCATCAGCGGGCATCATCTCAAGGATGTGGGCAATGTCCTTGTCATTGACAAATCCGATCACCATACTGAGAGGGCGGGGTAGTGTAGCGAGTCGTCGTCGGGTATATTGCCATCCTCCGGTATTGTGCCCCGTGTCGCATACGGTCAGCGGTGCGGTAGCTACAGTCATCCATCGCCCCATCAGTCCTGTCAGGCTACACACGCTGTCAAGACCCCGGGCTACATCATGCGGGGTTATGTTAAAATGTTTTGCCAGTAATTTGATAGCGCATAGTACGGTCGCTGTGTTCCGCAACTGACATTCACCGCTTAGTTCACCATGCAGATCTCCGAAGACAGTTCCTATGTAAGAGTTTCCCCGATCCGTTACCGATGCTGATGTCCAATGAGTGTCGTCGCATGCAAATGTCAGCATCGCACCCTCCGAAAGGGCTTTATTTTCAAATACCCGGCGCACTTCACCATCAGCCTCGCCGACAACAACGGGTACTCCGGGTTTTATTATTCCTGCTTTTTCGCGGGCTATCGAGACGACATTATCTCCGAGTTGTGCTATGTGATCGAGAGATATATTCGTGATTATGGATAGGCACGGCGATATGATGTTAGTTGTGTCCAGTCGTCCTCCAAGTCCCGTTTCTATCACGGCAACGTCGACTTTGCATGCTGCGAAGTAGTCAAAAGCCATGATTGTCGTTAACTCGAAAAAAGATGGCTGGCAGTCAGGCTTTAATTCCTGGTAGCGGTTTACAAAATCAATCACAGCTCGTTCCGGAATCATCTCACCGTTAACCCTTATCCGTTCACGGAAGTCGATGAGGTGAGGCGACGTATATAGACCGGTTTTATAACCGGCTGATTGCAGAATCGCTGCTATTGAATGAGCTGTTGACCCTTTGCCGTTTGTGCCGGCTATGTGGACAGTCGTGTAGTGTTGATGTGGACTGCCGAAAGCCATGTCGAGCTTTATAGCCGTGTCAAGTCCCGGTTTGTAGGCTGCCGCTCCGATCTGCTGGAATTGCGGGGTGCGGCTGTAAAGATAGTCGAGGGTTTCCTGATATGAAGTCATGCGTAGAGATAATAGATGATGAACCCGCATAAACCAGCCATCACAATTACCCATATCGGGTGTATCTTGGTGAGGTAAACTGTCAGAAATGCAGCCAGACAGATGCAGACACTTATAATGATATCTCCCGATTCGTATCCGAAATTTTCACCGTTCATCAGCAACATTGCCGCTGATGCAATCAATCCTACAACAACCGGACGCAAACCGGCAAATACACCTTTTATATAAGCACTGTCTTTGTGCCGGGAAATGAAATGGCTTGTATAGGCGACCAATACAAATGACGGTAGTACGACGACAACTGTACATATTATAGAACCCAGGATACCCCACCATGGTGAAATCAGACCGGTTTCTTTCGGGACTACATAACCTATATATGTTGCCGAGTTGATTCCGATGGGTCCGGGGGTCATCTGCGAGATAGCTACGATATCGGTGAACATCTGTTCGGTAATCCATCCGGAGCGTACTATTTCCCGCTCGATAAGTGAAAGCATGGCATATCCGCCGCCAAATCCGAACAGACCTATTTTAAGATAACTCCATATAAGTTTCAGATAAATCATTTTTCACCCTCCTTTCCTGCCGATGTGGCGTCGGCAATTTTCTTTGCATTACGACTGAACCATATATAACCACCGATTCCGCCGAGAACAATATATATGATAGGATTGGAAATGAAAGGCAGTCCCGACCATATCAGTAGTGCGACTGCGACCGGGATCAGGATAGTTTTCTTGCCAATCTTTGCCGCACGTGCCGATGTGATTACCGGAGCGATAATCAGGGCGACCACAGCCGGACGTATCCCTTTGAAAATACTTGATATCACAGCGTTGTCTTTAATCAGGTCAGGCGTAAGGAAAATTGCTATTGTGAGAATAATTAAAAAAGAGGGCAATATTGTACCAAGCGCCGCGCACAGACTGCCTTTCATCCCTTTCAGCCGATCGCCTACTGCGACCGAAATGTTTACTGCGAGAATACCCGGAAGTGACTGGGCTATGGCGAGCAGATTTAGAAAATCTTCGCGTTCGATCCATCTTTTTTTATCTACAATTTCTTTCTCTATAATCGAAATCATTGCCCATCCGCCTCCAAATGTGAATGCGCCGATTTTAAAAAAGGAGATAAATAGCTGTAAAAAGATATTCACTGTGTGATAACATTAAATTAATATAATCCGAAATAATGTACAAAATTACAAAACTGATTCTACACGTCCCAATGGTGATTCCTTTTTTTTCATAACTTTTTTTTATTAACTTTGTCGTGAAATGCATTATTCAATATATCAGATTATGAAATTCAAGCATTATATATATATTATGGGCGCCGGTATTGTCATGTCGCTTGTCTCGTCCTGCTCGACAGTAGAGGGGATAATAGGCAAAGTGGGTACACGCCAGCAGGATCATAAGACACAGATAAAAAAAGGTAAAACTTCGGCGATTGATACATCGGACATAAATATGCATCACCCCGATAAAGTTACGCTCGATACACCCGATGCAACTCCGCATTTTACAGAAGAAATCAGATGTAAAGTGTTTTCACGTCTGTCGGGCGAATGGACGTTCTACTCTGTAAAAGGGAAGAAAATAACGGGCGACGAACGACCCTATATCATGTTTGACTCTGTAACCGGGCGTTTTTACGGTACCAACGGATGTAATCTGTTAAACGGTGATGTTGCCATAATATCAGTCGAGGATATCCGATTTGAAGAAATCGTAACTACCATGATGGAATGTCCTGATGATGAATATGAGCGACTTATAAATCAGACACTTGCCGATGTTGAAGGATTTGTCATCAAGACCAATGGTCATGAGTCGTTTTTGGAATTGCTCGATGCCGATCGACGACCGATAATCGTTTTACGACGACACGACACCGAATTTGTAAACGGATATTGGGCGGTAGTTAAAATCGACGGAAAAAAAATTGATGAGGAGCATCGACCTGAGCTTGTGATCGATCTTCCCGAGATGAAGATACACGGTAACACCAGTTGCAATATCGTCAACGGTTCGATATATGTCGATCCCGATAAAAATAATTCGATTCAGTTTCAAGGGCTTGGCGTGACACGCATGGCATGCCCTGAATGGTCAGTACAGACTGAGTTTCTCGTGGCTCTTGAATCAGTTGAATCAGTGCGTCGAGTCAATAGCAAGGCGATTGAACTGCTTGACGAGGATGGTAAGACAGTGCTCTTGTTGCATAGGGTAGGGCAGAAGTGAATTTAAAGTTGGTTCAATAGATTTTGCTGTCGCAGTTTTTTTGCTTAAAAATTGGTTAATATAATTATATAAACTAATTTTGCACCTTGAAAATTATGCGCGCCTCTGTAGATTAAGCCTGAATATCAGTCACAGATTGCCGTTTTAATACAACAATAAATATAATTTTATATAGAGTTTTAACCCATTATGAACGTTACACTTGAAAAAAACGACGATGCGACCGGTAAAATCATTGTCAGCATCGAAGAAAACGACTACAAAGAAAAAGTAAATAAAGAACTTAAAGAAATCGGTCGTACCCACACTATCCCCGGTTTCCGTAAAGGTCATGTTTCAGTTGACCAGCTTCGTCGTCGTTTTGGCAAGGAAGTTAAGAGCGAGGTTATCAACCGTACTGTGATTGACGCAGCTCTCGACTATATAAAAGAGAATAAAATCAATCTTCTTGGCGAACTCCTTCCTGTTGAAGTTAAAGAAATTAATCTTAACGATAAGGACTATACATTTGAATATGAAATCGGTTTTGCTCCTGAAATCAATGTTGAGCTCAACAAGGATATAACTGTTCCCTTCTATACCATAGAAGTGTCAAAAGAAATGGTTGACGAGCAGGATCAGAAACTCCGTGAGCGTTTTGGCGCGCAGGTGCCCGGCGACGAGGTTGACGCTAAGGCTCTTGTAAAGGGCGCTATCATGGAGCTCAACGAGGATGGTACTGTGAAGGAAACTGAGGATGCCATTCAGGTTGTAAACGGTATCGTTGCTCCCATGTATTTCACTTCTAAGGAAGAAGCAGATAAATTCATTGAAAAGAAAGTCGGAGATAAGGTTGTTTTCAACCCCTGGAACACTTGCAACGGCAATGCCGCAGAACTTGCTTCAATGCTTCAGGTCGACAAGTCTGTAGCTCCCAATGTCAAGTCTGATTTCCAGCTCGCTATTTCTGAGATAATCGTACTTAAGCCTGCCGTTCCCGGTGAAGAACTTTATAAATCAGTGTTCGGCGAAGGTAAGGTAAACAATGAAGAAGAATATCGTCAGGGCATCAAGGCTATGATTGCTCAACAGCTTGCTCCCAACAGCGACATGCTCTTCAACATGATGGCAGAAAAAGCTCTTGTTGAGAAGTTCGGTGATATAAAACTTCCCGATACATTCCTCAAAAAATGGCTTGTGGCACGTAACGAAGGTCTGACAGCTGAAAATATCGACGAGGAATATGCCAAGATGATTCCCGGCATTAAGTGGCAGCTTATCAAAGAACAGATCGCTTCAAATGCCGATCTCAAAATTGAGGAGGCTGATCTTCTCGGATTTGCTAAGGCTCTTGCCGCTCAGCAGTTTGCACAGTACGGCATGACCAATGTGGATGAAGAAACTGTTACTGATTTTGCAAAACGTATGCTTGAAGATAAGAAATATCGCTCTCGCATCGTAGAGCAGGTCGGCGACCGCAAACTCTTCAATGTTATCCGCGCAATGGTTAACGTCGACAGCAAGGAAGTTTCTCTTGACGAGTTCAAGAAGCTTGCCAATCCCGGTGAAGAAGCTTGATAAGACAGATTGATTCTTTTTTGACCGTAGAAGTACGGTTGAAATAAGATTAGATAAAGTTAACAAAACAGATGCCAGTATAATCAATATTGGCATCTGTTTTGTTATATGGTATTGTTGCCGTCTTTACTGCTGGATGAAAGTTTTCAACAGCTGAAATTATGGTATTTCGACATTCACGATAAAAAATTTTTTACAAGCTGTTGTGCATGTTGATTATTTTATGTAATTTTGAATATAAATCTTTAAAAGGTAAGAAAGTATTTAGATTATGAACAACGATTTTAGACAATATGCAGTTAAGCATCTTGGTATGAATGGTCTCGCCCTTGACCAGTATGCCGCAGCTACCGGCGCTTCAGCCATTAAGTCGAGCTACATTTCTCCGACTATCATTGAGGAGCGTCAGCTCAACGTGGCTCAGATGGACGTGTTTTCACGTCTGATGATGGATCGCATCATCTTCCTCGGTACCGATGTGAACGATTATACTGCCAACGTTATACAGGCACAGTTGCTTTATCTCGACTCAGCCGAGCCCGGTAAGGATGTGTCAATTTATATTAATTCGCCCGGTGGGTCGGTTTATGCCGGTCTCGGTATCTATGATACGATGCAATATATCTCCAGTGATGTGGCGACGATCTGTACAGGCATGGCGGCATCGATGGCAGCGGTTCTTCTCGTATCGGGAACAAAAGGAAAACGTTTCGCTTTGAAGCACTCCCGAGTTATGATTCATCAGCCCATGGGTGGCGCTCAGGGTCAGGCATCGGACATCGAGATCACGGCACGCGAGATCCAGAAACTCAAGAAAGAACTCTATACAATTATTTCTGATCATTCGGGAGTGCCATATAAGAAAGTCGAACGTGACTCTGACCGTGATTACTGGATGACCTCTGCCGAGGCTAAGGAATACGGTATGATTGATGAGGTGCTTGTAAAAGTTATACGTTAACAAACAGTTGATGGCAAAGAAAACCAACACATACAAGTGCTCATTCTGCGGACGTCCGTCCGACATGTCTGAAGTGTTGATTCCATCGGCTGTGGTTGATGGAGTCTATCTCTGTGCCGAGTGTGCCGACCAGATTCATCAGATGCTCCGTGAGTATCGTCATGAAGAAGGATTGTCGGATAAAACCGATGGAAGCCATACCGACATGAATGACGTGCCGACTCCGCGTGAGATTAAGGAATTTCTTGATAAATATGTCGTAGGTCAGGAATCGGCAAAAAAATATCTGTCGGTTGCGGTCTACAATCATTATAAGCGTCTTGCTCAGAGCAAGGATGACGATGTCGATATAGAGAAGAGTAATATTGTAATGGTCGGTCCTACCGGTACAGGCAAAACCCTTCTTGCCAAGACTATTGCCCGCCTTCTTGATGTACCGTTCACCATTGTCGATGCCACGGTTCTCACTCAGGCAGGTTATGTCGGCGAAGATATAGAGAGTCTCCTGACTCGCCTGCTTCAGGCTGCTGATTATGACGTTGCCAAGGCTGAAAAGGGTATAGTGTTTATTGATGAAATCGACAAGATCGCACGTAAGGGTGACAATCCGTCGATTACCCGTGATGTCAGCGGAGAAGGTGTGCAGCAAGGGCTTTTGAAATTACTTGAAGGCTCGATCGTTAATGTGCCGCCTCAAGGTGGTCGCAAGCACCCCGAGCAGCGCATGATTCCGGTCGATACCAAGAACATCCTGTTTATCTGCGGCGGTGCGTTTGACGGGATAGAACAGAAAATAGCCCATCGTCTTAATACACATACTGTCGGCTATTCTACCGATGCAGCAAAACGTCGTATAAAGAGAGACAGTTATCTTGAATATGTCGCTCCTCAGGATCTCAAATCGTTTGGACTTATTCCTGAAATCATCGGTCGTCTGCCTATTCTGACTCATCTTGAACCGCTTGATCGTGAAGCATTGCGTAAAGTCCTGACAGAGCCGAATAACGCAATCGTCCGTCAGTATAAGAAGCTGTTTGCAATGGACGGCGTGGATCTGTCGTTTACTGATGAGGCGCTTGACCTTATTGTCGACAAGGCTATCGAGTATAAACTCGGAGCCCGCGGTCTGAGGTCGATAGTTGAAAGCATCATGATTGACTCGATGTTTGAAATACCCTCGAGCGATGTAAAGAAATTTGTTGTAACTCGTGAATATGTTGACGAGAAGTTACAGAATACCAACCTTGAAACAATAAGTAACTAATAAGGATACAGTAAATTACTAAGCGAAAAAAGAATATAATTCTAAAATTCAATCTCTCATCTCACATTTCGACGCCATGGTAACAAAGACTCAATTATCTGACGCACTGAAGAAACACTTCGGTTTTGACAAATTCAAAGGCAACCAGGAAGCCATCATGATGTCTCTTCTTGAAGGCAAGGATACCTTTGTGCTGATGCCTACGGGCGGAGGTAAGTCACTGTGCTATCAGTTACCATCGTTGTTGATGGAGGGAACGGCTATTGTCATCTCGCCTCTTATCGCTCTGATGAAAAATCAGGTCGACGCGATGCGAAACTTCAGCGAAGATGATGGCGTGGCTCATTTCCTCAACTCGTCGCTTAACAAGGCGGCGATTGACCAGGTCAAAAGTGACATTGTAGCTGGAAAGACCAAACTGCTTTATGTCGCTCCTGAGTCATTGACAAAAGAAGAAAATATTGAATTTTTAAAAACAGTTCCCATTTCCTTCTACGCCGTTGACGAGGCTCATTGCATTTCGGAATGGGGGCACGATTTTCGCCCTGAGTACCGTCGTATACGTCCTATCATAAACGAGATAGGAAAGCGCCCGGTTATAGCGTTGACTGCTACGGCTACTCCTAAGGTTCAGCACGACATTCAGAAAAATCTCAACATGCAGGATGCTGTTGTTTTTAAATCGTCGTTCAATCGCGCCAATCTCTATTACGAGGTAAGAGCCAAGTCGAATAATATCGATAAGGATATCATTAAATATATTAAAGGACAGTCAGGAAAATCGGGTATTATCTACTGCCTGAGCCGTAAGAAAGTGGAAGAGCTCGCCGAGATGCTGCAAGTTAACAACATCAAGGCTCTTCCTTATCATGCGGGAATGGACACGGCGACACGTAGCGCCAATCAGGATGCTTTCTTGTTGGAAAAAGTCGATGTGATTGTCGCAACCATTGCATTTGGTATGGGTATTGATAAGCCTGATGTGAGATTTGTTATCCACTATGACATGCCCAAGTCGCTTGAAGGTTACTATCAGGAAACAGGTAGAGCCGGTCGTGACGGTGGAGAAGGACAATGTATCACGTTTTACTCAGCTAAGGATCTCCAGAAAATGGAGAAATTCATGCAAGGAAAACCTATCGCCGAACAAGAAATCGGTAAACAGCTGCTTATCGAGACAGCATCTTATGCCGAGTCGTCGGTGTGCCGTCGAAAGTCACTGCTACACTATTTCGGTGAGGAATTTCTTGCCGATAATTGTGGGAACTGCGACAATTGTTTAAACCCCAAAAAACAAGTGGAAGCTAAAGATGATTTATGCGCGGTTATTGAAACCGTTTCAGCTCTCAAGGAAAAATTTAAAGCCGATCATGTCATTGATGTCATGCTCGGAAAAGAAACCAATGATGTAAAATCTTATAATCATGAGGCGCTTGAGGTATTTGGCTGCGCTTCAGGATCGGATGACCGTTATCTTAACGCGGTTATTCGTCAGGCAATTATTGCAGGGTATCTCGACAGGGATATTGAAAATTACGGATTGATAAAACTTACTGCTAACGGCAAGAAGTTCCTTAGTCATCCGGTGTCGTTCAAGATTGTCGAGGATAATGAATATAATGAAGAGGAAGAGGAGATTGTGGTCAAGAGTGGTGCTTCATGTGCTGTTGACCCTGAACTCTATTCTATACTGAAAGACTTGCGGAAGAAAATCGCAAAGAAGCTTGATCTTCCCCCTTATGTTATATTCCAGGATCCCTCACTTGAGGCAATGGCTACGACCTATCCTATAAGCATCGAGGAACTTCAGAATATAACGGGAGTAGGTGCCGGTAAAGCAAAACGTTACGGGGAGGAATTTCTCAAGGTCATCAAGACTCATGTTGAAGAGAACGAGATTGAGCGCCCCGAAGATCTGAGAGTCAGAAGCGTTGCCAATAAGAGTAAACTTAAAATATCTATCATACAGGCTATTGACCGCAAGATCGCGCTTGATGAACTTGCCAATTCCAAAGGTCTTGAGTTTGACGAACTTCTTGACGAGGTAGAGGCTATTGTGTATTCCGGTACAAAGATAAATATCAGCTATTTCCTTGATGAGGTTATTGACGAGGATCATCAGGAAGATATTTTTGAGTATTTCAAGGAGAGCGAGAGTGATGACCTTGAGGAGGCGATAAAAGAACTTGGAAATGAATATTCCGAAGAAGAAATACGTCTTGTGCGTATCAAATTCCTCTCGGAAATGGGCAATTGATTTACGTTAATATAATCTGTTCCGTGTAATGAGTATTGTAGCCTATAAAGATGTAGAAATCCTGCGCAAAGAACTTGTCGTGCTCAAGCACGTGTCGTTTGAACTGGACAAGGGCGAGTTTGTATATCTTATCGGTAAGGTGGGAAGTGGCAAGAGTAGTCTGATGAAGTCTATGTATGCTGAAGTGCCGGTAATGTCGGGCGATGCCGTTGTATTGGGCTACAATCTTGTGGATATCCGTCGCAAGGACATCCCGTTTCTGCGCCGTAGCATAGGCATTGTTTTTCAGGATTTTCAACTTCTGACTGACCGTACGGTATATGAAAATCTCCGTTTCGTTCTCGAAGCGACAGGGTGGAAGAGTGTCCCGGAAATGGATGCTCGTATCGAGGAGGTTTTAAGGGAGGTCGGTATGCTCAACAAGTCCTATAAGATGCCTCATGAACTGTCGGGGGGCGAGCAGCAGCGTATCGTTATAGCACGTGCTTTGCTTAACAAACCGGTATTGATACTCGCCGATGAGCCTACCGGAAATCTTGATCCGGCAACAGGTGAGCAGATTGTACGAAATCTTCATAATATAGCACAGAGCGGAACTACTGTCGTGATGGCAACTCACAATCTCGCTCTCGTGGATCAGTTTCCCGGCAGGGTGTTGCGTTGTGAAAACAAACAATTGATTGAAGGTTGATTCAATAAAAAAATAGATTTGTTCATATATAAAGTTATAATTGATGAAGGTATTGAAATTCGGCGGCACGTCGGTAGGTAGCGCACAACGCATCAAAGATGTTGCTCGACTCATCAGTCAGCGGGGGAAAAATATCATTGTGCTTTCAGCTATGTCGGGCACTACAAATTCACTCGTTGAAATTTCCGATTATCTCTATAAGAAAAATATCGATGGAGCGAAGGAAATAATCAATCAACTTGAGCATAAATATTCAGTAGTTATTGAAGAGCTCTTTGCTTCGGATGAATATAAGGCGCTTGCGGCTAAGGAAATAAAGGCATGCTTCAATTATATCCGTTCATTCTCTAAAGATATTTTCACTCTCTTTGAGGAGAAAGAGATTCTTGCTCAGGGCGAACTTATGTCGACCGCACTGATGTATCTATATCTTCATGAAAACGGTGTTGACGCGGTGATGCTTCCTGCGCTTGATTATATGCGCACTGATAAAAATTCCGAGCCTGATACCAATTATATAAAGCAGAAGCTTACAGCGCTTCTTGAAAAGCATGAGGATGCCGCCCTATACATTACGCAAGGGTATATCTGTCGTAACGCCTATGGTGAGATCGACAATCTGCGTCGTGGTGGCAGCGACCTGACTGCTTCAATCATCGGTGCTGTGCTTGACGCTGATGAAATAGAGATATGGACCGATATTGACGGAATGCATAATAATGACCCGCGTTATGTCGAAGGCACACAACCTGTCGATCAGCTTCATTTTGAAGAGGCTGCCGAACTTGCCTATTTCGGTGCTAAAATTCTGCACCCGACGTGTGTACTCCCCGCCAAACTCAATAATATTCCTGTCCGTCTGCTAAACACTATGCAGCCCGAGGCAAAAGGTACAGTAATATATAATACCCCGGCATCTCACCGCATTAAGGCTGTGGCAGCAAAAGACAATATTACGGCGATAAAAATCAAGTCGAGTCGTATGTTGCTTGCCTATGGATTCCTTCGCAAAGTGTTTGAGATATTCGAGTCTTTCAAGACTCCGATTGACATGATC
>CAYTWG010000053.1:0-15989 GCA_964442005.1 uncultured Bacteroides sp.
GCTTTTGAAAAAATAGCTCCCGGCGGAGTCCTGTTTACTTTCTCCTGCTCTCAGGCTGTCAGCAAGGAACAATTCCGACTCGCAGTGTTCTCCGCTGCCGCACAGTCACGCCGCAAGGTACGTATCCTGCATCAGCTCACCCAGCCTGCCGATCATCCTGTCAACATCTATCATCCCG
Source organism: uncultured Bacteroides sp. (assembly GCA_964442005.1). Taxonomy (GTDB): domain Bacteria; phylum Bacteroidota; class Bacteroidia; order Bacteroidales; family Muribaculaceae; genus JAAVFS01. The sequence goes on from CAYTWG010000053.1 coordinate 179, forward strand.
AGGGTGAATATCTCAAGGGGCTGATACTTTATGTTGAATAACTTTATGAATATAACCCAATAATAAACCATAAAAATGTCAAAAATTCACATCATGGCATCAAGCGCATTAATCGCCGCTGCCCTCACTTCATGCCAACAGAAGCCCGAAGCCACCGACACGTTTGACTACGTAGCTGACCGCTTTGCCGACATCGAGGTGCTTCGCTATCAGGTTCCCGAATTTGAGAATCTATCGCTGCAACAGAAACAGCTCATATATCATCTCACCGAGGCGGCACTTGTAGGTCGAGACATCCTCTGGGATCAGAACTGCATCTACAATCTCCCCATCCGCGACATGCTCGAGAACGTATATACCTCCTACAATGGAGACAAGGATAATCCCGAGTTCAAGGCTTTTGAAAAATATCTCAAGCAGGTATGGTTTGCCAACGGCATCCATCACCACTACTCGATGGATAAATTCACTCCCGAGTTCAGCCGTGAGTTCCTCGTGTCACAGGTAGAAGCACTTCCTGTTGACAAACAGCCTGCCGACGCTGAAACTCTCTACACTGTCATCTTCGACCCTACTGTCATGGCTAAACGAGTGAATCAGGCTGAAGGCGCCGACCTCATAACCACCTCTGCCGTCAACATGTACGAAGGTCTGACCCAGGCAGAAGTAGAGGCATTCTACGCCGGTCGTAAGGATCCCTCCGATCTCACCCCCGTTTCACACGGGTTGAATACACGTCTCGTCAAGCGCGACGGCAAGATTACCGAGGAAACATACAAGGTGGGCGGTCGTTACAGCGACGCCATCACTAAGATTGTCGACCATCTGCGCAAGGCATCGGAATTTGCTGAAAACGATCATCAGCGCCGTACCATCGACCTGCTTATCAACTACTACGAGAGCGGCGACCTCAAGACATTTGACGACTACTCGATATGCTGGGCAGAGGACACTGTTTCTCAAGTCGACTTCATCAACGGCTTTATCGAAACCTACGGTGATCCTCTCGGCATGACCGGTTCATGGGAATCAATCGTCAATTTCAAGAACATCGATGCATCGGAACGTACAGAAACATTAAGCGCCAACGCCCAGTGGTTTGAGGATCACTCACCGATTGATCCCCGTTTCCGCAAACCCGAGGTAAAAGGTGTGTCGGCAAAAGTCATCACAGCGGCAATTCTCGCAGGTGATTCCTATCCCGCTACTCCCATCGGCATCAATCTCCCCAATGCCGACTGGATCCGCGCTGCACACGGCTCAAAATCGGTTACACTTGAAAACATCACCCAAGCATACGACGAAGCATCGCACGGTAACGGATTCAACGAAGAATTTGTAATCGATCAGGAGACATCTGATCTTATGGACAAATACCTGTTTATCACCGACAATCTGCACACCGACCTGCATGAATGTCTCGGACACGGTTCAGGGCGTCTGCTACCCGGCGTAGACACTGACGCAATGAAAGCCCACGGCTCGACTCTTGAAGAGACCCGCGCCGACCTGTTCGCACTCTACTATCTTGCCGACCCCAAGATGATCGAGCTCGGACTCCTTGACAATCCCGATGCCTACAAGGCTGAATATTATAAATACATCCTCAACGGTATGATGACTCAGCTTATGCGCATCGAGCCGGGCAAGGATGTGGAAGAAGCCCACATGCGCAACCGCAAACTGATTGCCGAGTGGTGCTATGAAAACGGAAAAGCCGATAACATAATCGAACTTGTCAAACGCGACGGCAAGACTTTTATAAAAATCAACGACTACAACAAACTGCGCGATCTCTTCGGTCAGCTTCTCGGCGAGATACAGCGCATCAAGAGCGAAGGTGACTACGAAGCCGGTCGCAACCTTGTGGAGACCTATGCCGTCAAGGTTGATCCCGCTATTCACAACGAAGTGCTTGAGCGTTACTCTCACCTGTCAATCGCCCCCTATAAAGGATTTGTCAACCCTGTCTATCAACTCGTTACCGATGACAACGGCAACGTCACCGACGTCACCATCACCTACGGTGAAGATTACGTTGACCAGATGCTTCGCTACTCACGTGACTACGTAGGTCGCTGAAAATCAACCACAGGATAAAAAATTACATAAATCCCGGGAATAGTAGCCGTAAGATCATAAAAGGCTACCATTCCCGGGATCTTCAATTATAATAACGAGTGAATTATGTCAGATTTGCAGTGACAATAATTTACATAATTCATTTTTTAAGGCAAAATCATTGCAAATAGAAATAAAATAATTATATTTGCAGCACATAAGAAATTACGCCAGCTAAAGAATGAAGTTTTATTTCGCATATTACTTTTTTTATTTTTATTTTGGAAAGAATAAAAACGGGATTTTATGCGATTGACATAACACTGATTTAATTTAAACCAACACATAAAATCCTGTCATAATCGGCGGGATTTTTTTTATTTCAGACTTCAGGCTTGCTGCATAACTATTGAGAATGATGACAAAACGAGTAACTATACAAGGTATTTCAGGTTGTTTCCACGACGCCGCAGCACGACAATACTTTGCCGGAGAAGATATTGAAACCATCGAGTGTGAAACGTTTCCGGCAATGTTTGAGCGTCTTTCTTCCGACGCCATGCTTACAGGCATCATAGCGATAGAAAATACTATTGCCGGAAGCCTCCTGCAGAACCATGAACTGCTGCGCACGAGCAATCTCCAGATTGTCGGCGAGTGCAAGATGCGTATATCGCACGTGCTGTGCGCGCTTCCGGGAGATACCATCGACACCATTACCGAAGTTAATTCCCACCCGATGGCACTCATGCAATGCGAACAGTTTTTACGGCAGCACCCTTCGATGCGTGTAGTGGAAAAGTTTGATACCGCCGGAAGCGCCCGCGACATAGTATCAGAACAGCTGAAAGGTCACGCAGCCGTGTGCGGTAAATTCGCTGCCGAGCTTTACGGACTTGATATTCTCGCCGAAGGGATAGAGACCAACAAGCGTAACTTCACGCGATTTCTCATCATTGCCGACCCGCTTGTCGCTGCCGAGATAAAGCCGCGTCCCGAACTTCTCGACAAGGCATCTGTCGAGTTCACGCTCCCTCACACCCGCGGTGCTCTGTCAAAAGTTCTGACTATATTTTCGTTCTACGATATCAATCTGTCAAAAATCCAGTCGCTCCCGATAATAGGGCGTGAGTGGGAATATCGTTTCTATGTCGACCTGACATTTGACAGCTACGTCCGTTACCGACAGGCTATCGATGCTGTAAGACCTCTTATTAATGACTTCAAAATACTTGGAGAATATGTCGAATGTAAAAATCCGGTATAACGGAATAACACCCGCCGACCGTGTCGGCGAAGTAAAAGAATACTATTTCTCGCGCAAACTCAAGGAGGTGGCACGGATGAATGCCGAGGGGCTTGATGTCATATCGCTCGGAATAGGCGGACCCGACCGCGCGCCTGCCGATGAAGTGATCGACACACTGATCGCCGAAGCTTCCGACAGCGCCAATCACAGTTATCAGATGACTGTCGGTCTCCCCGCCCTGCGCCATGCGTTTGCCCGATGGTATTCCCGATGGTATGGTGTGACCATTGACCCCGATACCGAGATACAGCCGCTCATCGGCTCAAAGGAGGGAATACTGCACATCTCTCTGACATTCCTTAATCCGGGCGATGCCGTGCTTGTCCCTAATCCCGGTTATCCGACATATACCTCGGCAAGCCGTCTTGCTCTCGCCGAAGTCATCCCTTACGACCTGACGGAACAAAACGGATGGTACCCTGATTTTGAAGCGCTTGAACGACTGGACTTGAACAGAGTAAAATTGATGTGGGTCAACTATCCCCACATGCCTACCGGCACACCGGCGACACTGGAACTCTTTCAACGGCTTGTCGATTTCGGCAAGCGCCACAACATAGTCATCGCTCACGACAATCCTTACAGTTTCATCCTCAACGACCGCCCGCTCAGCATCATGCAGATACCCGGTGCCAAAGATATAGCCCTTGAGATGAACTCGTTGAGTAAGAGTCACAACATGGCTGGATGGCGTATCGCTATGGTCACCTCCAACCCGGTGTTTATCAACTGGATTGTCAAGGTAAAAAGCAATGTCGACTCCGGACAGTTCAAGCCGGCGATGCTTGCCGCAGTCAAAGCCCTTGATCTCGATGACGATTGGTACCGGCAGCTCAATGACGAGTATAGCAGACGACGCACGATAGCCGAACAAATAATGGCAGAACTCGGATGCACGTTTGACCCTGCTCAGCGCGGACTCTTCCTCTGGGGGCGTATCCCTGACAACGAGGAATCGAGTGAAATACTTGCCGAACGAATACTCCACGGAGCGCGGGTGTTTATAACGCCGGGGTTCATATTCGGTAGCAATGGCGAACGCTACATACGTCTGTCGCTGTGCGCCACCGCTGAAAATATGACACGCGCACTTGAACGAATAAAGGAATTTAACGGTTCTAATATGGATTCATGAACCGCGACCTACACCCCTCAGGTCGCAATAAAAAACTGAAAAACTGAATGAAACTTGAAAATTTAAACTCGATAATCCCCCCCGGCACTGACGCACACCGCCCTGTCGTGATTGCCGGTCCATGCAGCGCCGAGACTGAAGAACAAGTAATGTCGACGGCAACTCAGCTGGCAAAAGACGGAGTAAAGATTTTCCGTGCAGGAATATGGAAACCGCGTACCAAACCGGGAGGTTTTGAAGGTGTCGGTGACATAGGACTCGAATGGCTGAAAAAAGTCAAAGAAACAACCGGCATGGCTACGGCTACCGAAGTTGCCAACCGACAGCATGTCGAGAGTGCTCTCGATGCCGGTATAGACATGTTCTGGATAGGCGCACGCACATCGGCAAATCCGTTTGCCATCCAGGAAATTGCCGATGCGCTGAAAGAACGTAACGCCGATATCCCCATTTTGGTGAAAAATCCTGTCAACCCCGACCTGGAACTGTGGATTGGCGCTCTTGAACGTCTTTACAATGCCGGCATGACACGCCTCGGAGCAATTCACCGCGGATTCAGCGCTTACGGTAAACATGTCTACCGCAACATGCCGCAGTGGCACATACCGATCGAACTGCGCCGCCGACTTCCAAATCTTCCTATCATCAACGATCCGAGCCACATAGGAGGCAAACGTGAACTTATAGCACCAATTTCACAACAGGCGCTTGACATGGGCTTCGACGGCTTCATCATTGAATGTCACTGCAATCCCGATTCGGCTTGGAGCGACAAAGACCAGCAAGTCACCCCCGACGTGCTCAACCTCATCCTCAACACGCTCGTCTACCGCGACTCGGTGTCAACAACCGAAAGTCTGAGCCTGCTGCGACGCCAGATCGACGAGCTCGACAACGAACTGCTTGAAGTTCTCAACCGACGAATGCGTGTGTCGCGCGAAATAGGACAATATAAAAAGGAGCACAGCATGCCGGTCGTGCAGATAGGACGGCACGATGACATCATGCAGTCACGTGTGAAAGCAGCTATGGAAATGGGGATGGCTCCCGAATTCATGCGCACCGTCCTATCGGCTATACATGAGGAATCGGTGCGCCAGCAGATTGAGATTCTTAACCGTAAGTAAAACAACAGAACAACCCACTGACACGTTATGAAAATATTGATTCTCGGTGCCGGAAAAATGGGCACATTTTTCAGCGACCTGCTTGCCTTTGACCACGAAGTAGCCGTCTACGACATTGACCCGGCGCGTCTACGATTCACTCTCAACGTGTTACGATTCACTACGACCGACGAGATTGCCAACTTCAGCCCTGACCTGGTAATCAATGCCGCGACAGTTAAATATACAATCGACGCATTCAACAGCGTGCTGCCGTCACTCCCCGACCATACGATACTCAGCGATATAGCGTCGGTAAAGACGGGCTTACCAGAATTTTATACCACATGCGGGCATCCGTTTGTCTCGACTCACCCTATGTTTGGACCTACATTTGCATCACTGAGCAATCTTGCAAACGAAAATGCGATCATCATTTCCGAAGGCGACCGGACCGGCAAGGCTTTTTTCCGCGAGTTGTACAATCGGCTGCATCTACACATTGAGGAATATACATTTGAACAACATGACGAGACTATAGCCTACTCGCTCTCAATCCCGTTTGCCTCGACACTTGTTTTTGCCGGAATCATGAAACATCAGGATGCACCCGGAACGACATTCAAGCGCCACATGGCTATTGCACACGGGCTAATGTCGGAAGATGATTATCTGCTGAGCGAGATTCTGTTCAATCCTCACACTCCGTCGCAGCTTGAAAAGATACAGGAACGCCTTTCCGAATTACAGGAGATCATATCACGACGCGACTCCGATGCAATGAAGAACTATCTTGCCCGAGTCCGTAAAAACCTTGAATAACCGTGAATCAGATGCGGTCGTTGAGCAGACGACGTCCGAGACGCTCGGCAATACGCTGATAATCCTTTGAACGCAGGAAATCATCGATCGCATCGGCATGACGGTGATTGTGCATGTCGCTGCCAAGAAAATCTATCAGACTGTTGTCAAGAAGATAATCGGCAACTTTCTTCACATCCTTTCCATAGTAACCCGCAAGACTGAGAAGATTGACCTGGAAAAGTGTCCCGGCATTGTGCAACTCATTGTATCGCTGCTGGCGGGCATGATAATAGAGATAACGCTCCGGATGGGCAAGCACGGGGCGGAATCCTTTCAGTTTCAGATCAAACAATAATTTGTCAAGTTCCCACGGCTCCTGCATAAAAGAATTTTCGACAAGCAGATAGTTACTCGGCAACGGCTTGACATTCCCGGCTTTCAGCTGTTCCAGAAAGAAATTGTCTATACGATATTCCGCCGAGTGGGATATGTCTATTTTTATCCCTTCGCGTTTAAGTGCATCGGTCAGCATGTCGAATGCCTTATCTATTATCTCGGGCGTATTTTCAAACGTATCTTCCGTTACATGAGGCGTAGTGACGATGCGGGTTATCCCCCATCCGGTAAGACGGCTGACAAGTTCGACCGATGTCTCGGGCGACTGTGACCCGTCATCAATGCCGGGGACAATATGACAGTGAATATCAGTATTATAAAACAGCTTGACAGGCTGCGCAGATTTCTTCTTGAATAAACCAAACATTACTTATTGTTTTTTCAGAATGCAAAAATACATAGTATTTCGCGTATGTCACAAAAAAATTACGGAAAAATTTATTTAATTAAAACAAATATCGTACTTTTGTAACGAAAAAACAAGAGGTGACCCTATACCAAGATTCACCCCTATAAAGAATTAAAAGACAACAACACAATGGAACAGAAGAAACTACGTATCAGGGACCTGACCCTACGTGACGGACAACAGTCATTATTTGCGACACGTATGCCGCAGGAAAGTATCGACCGTTTGCTGCCATTTTATGAAAACGCCGGTTTCTATATCATGGAAGTATGGGGCGGTGCAGTCCCCGACTCCGTAATGCGATATCTCGACGAGTCACCGTGGAACCGTCTGCGCAGCGTGAGCCATGTCATGAAAGGCAAATCACTGTTGTCGGCACTCTCCCGCGGTCGTAACCTTTTCGGCTATGTCCCCTACCCCGACTATGTCCTTGAAGGATTCTATAAAGAAGCAATCAAGAACGGTCTTAACGTGATGCGTATATTTGATGCGCTCAACGACATTGACAACGTCAAGGAATCGATCCGACTCATCAATGAGCTCGGGGGCATCGCCGACGGTGCCGTCTGCTATACCGTAGACCCCAAACCTGAAGCCCCCGTCAAGAAAGGTTTCTTCGCATCACTGTTTGGCAAAAAGCAGCCTGAACCCGAGAAAATCTTCACCGACGAGTATTTCGTTGAAAAAGCCCGCGCCATGGAATCGCTTGGAGCCAAGATAATCACCCTCAAGGACATGGCTGGACTGGTCAATCCGCTCCGTGCGGCATCGATTATCGCTAAGCTGAAACAGCACGTCCAAGTCCCCGTTGATTTCCACACCCACTGTACTCCGGGCTATGGTCTTGCATCGGCAGTAATGGCTATCATGAACGGCGTCGACATCCTCGACACCAATATATGGTACTTCGGCGGCGGTTCGGCTGCTCCCGCTATCGAACTCATCTATGTCTTTGCCAAGAAACTCGGTATCGAAATCGAAGCCAACATGGAAGCTGTCGGCAAAATCCGTGAGCAGCTTGTCGACGTTCGCCGCCAGCTTGCCGCATTTGACCTCCACAAGGATCATTTCCCCAAAGCATTTGATCCTCTCAAAGATACTCTTCCTGCAGAAATTGACGCTCAGTTTGACGCAGCCATCGCAGCCGGAAAAGCCGGTGACGAGGAAGCCATGCTCAATGCCTGCCACGCTATCGAAGCTTACTTCGGGTTCCCCGCCCCCAACGAACTCGTCAAAAAAGCCGAAGTTCCCGGTGGCATGTACTCCAACATGGTCGCTCAGCTCAAGACGCTCCATGCCGAGGATCTTCTTGACGACGCAATGCGCCTGATTCCCAAAGTTCGCCGCGACGCCGGTCTGGTACCCCTCGTTACGCCCACCAGTCAAATTGTCGGTGCGCAGGCTGTCAATCTTGCTCTCGACCGCAAGAAAGGTAACCCCGACTACACCAACAAGTCAAACCAGTTTATCTCGCTCGTAAAAGGCGAATACGGACACACTCCCGTTGCCGTTGACCCGACATTCCGTCAACAGATAACAGGAAGCCCTGAAGAGCGTCCTTACGACGTATCATCTTACCGTAAGCCTGAGAATCCCGTTATACCCGAATACGGCAAACCACTCGCTGCCAACAAGGAAGAGGAATTGCTCCTGGAGCTTCTCCCCAACGTTGCCAACGGATTCCTGCGCCGCCGCCGCGATGAAGAATTCCAGGCTATTGCCGCAGAGAAAGCCGCAGCAGAGGCAGCCGCCAAAGCAGCAATCGAGGCATCGCGTGAACCTATCACCGGAGAACTCTACCGCGCACCCATGGGCGGAAAGATAATCGCCATGAACGTCAAGAAGGGCGACAAGGTCAAGAAAGGCGACATAATGTTTGTCTACGAGGCAATGAAGATGGAAAATGACGTCGAGGCAGAAAAAGACCTCACAATCAAACAGGTCTTTGTAGAGCCGGGCGACATTGTCGGCACCGATGACATGATTATTGAGTTTGAATAATTCCACTCAAAACTTACACATAAACACAGCGCTGCCGGCTTCATCCCGGCAGCGCTGCTGTTATCATCACCCACCGTCCCCTTGTTCTGACCCATCCCGGTTATAACCCTAAACGGAACAACGACTTGATCAACATTCCAGTCCCACACAATCTCTTCAAATTTTCCCTCCGATTTCTCAGGACTACAATGTTTTTTGGGTGAAAATTTTGCGGTTTAAAGAATAATGGCTAAATTTGCAAGCCATTACGAATAGACGCCCTACCAGCGTATAGTTCAAAACTTTGATTAACAGTATAAAACGACGAAATAAAATGAAAAAAGACATTCATCCTTCCAATTACCGCGAAGTAGTGTTCAAAGACATGTCAAACGAGGAGATTTTCATCACCCGCTCAACCATTGCAGCAAAGGAAACAATTGAGGTCGATGGCGTTACCTATCCCTTGGTTAAGCTTGAAATCACCAGCTCTTCACACCCCTTCTTTACCGGTAAGCAGAAGCTCGTCGACACAGCAGGTCGCGTAGACAAGTTCATGAGCCGCTACGGCAACCGCAACAAAAAATAATCGACATCCTCCGATTATTTCTAACCGTATAATAGCATTGTACTTTCCACGGAGAGTACAATGCTATTTTTATATCCTCCTACTCCAAAACAATCAAGAAAAGCACAACAACAAAGTCCACACAACTCCCTCGCTCCCACACCTTGGACACACCCCACATCTTCTCCCACAAAATCACACACTTTCGGACTAATTGCAAAAAAGTAGGCTGAAATGATATTTAAGATGATCGGCGGTGATGTGCTGACCGGGGGGGTCAACTGATACGGCTGAGGTCGACGGTTTTGTCAAACAGTGAATTGAGCGTGGGTAATAACGATGCGTTGGAGGGGAGCGAGAGCGTGGGATCGCGGTCGAGCAGATCTTCCGCTGCGTCACGCGCCAACTGGACTATACGCCCGTCGGTAGCAAGATTGGCGATATGGAGGTCAAAGGCTATACCGCTCTGCATCGTGCCCTCGAGATCGCCCGGTCCGCGCATCTTAAGGTCAGCTTCGGCGATCACAAATCCGTCGGTCGTGGTGGTCATCAGTTCCAGGCGTTGCCGCGTCTCCTTCGCTATCTTAGGCTTCGTCATCAACACACAGTAGCTCTGTCCCTCTCCACGCCCTACGCGTCCGCGCAACTGATGGAGCTGAGACAATCCGAATCGTTCAGCATTCTCTATCACCATTGTCGTGGCGTTAGGGACGTTGACACCGACTTCTATCACCGTCGTGGCGACAAGGATATCGGCTTGGTGCGATGCAAACAGTCCCATCTGGTAATCTTTCTCGGCAGGTTTCATGCGTCCATGTACGTAGGCGACTTTATATGACGGAAATGTCTCTCTTATCGTCTCATACCCCTCTTCAAGACACTTGAGGTCAAGCTTCTCATTCTCCTTTATGAGCGGATAGACGATATACACCTGACGCCCCGCCTTAAGCTGCCGACCTATAGCCTGATAGACGCTGAACCGCTGATTGTCGTACCGCAACAACGTCTGCACCGGTTTTCGTCCGGGAGGCAACTCATCGATAACCGACACGTCGAGATCACCGTAGACCGTCATGGCAAGTGTGCGCGGTATAGGTGTCGCCGTCATGACAAGCACATGAGGCGGAATCACATTCTTCTTCCACAGACGCGCGCGCTGCACGACACCAAAACGATGCTGCTCGTCGATTACTACAAATCCAAGATTCCGGAACCTGACATTTTCCTCGATAACGGCATGCGTGCCTATGAGAATATGCAAAGACCCGTCCTCAAGCTGAGAATGGATGATGTCACGTTCCTTTTTTCGGGTTGAGCCGGTCAGCAGTTTGATATTGACACCGACGGGTGCCGCAAGCTGCGACAACGTCTCAAAGTGCTGGGTTGCGAGAATTTCGGTCGGTGCCATCAGACATGTCTGGGTGCCGTTGTCAATTGCGATCAGCATGCACAGGAGCGCCACAAGAGTCTTGCCACTTCCTACATCGCCCTGAAGAAGGCGGTTCATCTGCCGTCCCGACCCCATGTCGGCACGTATTTCCTTGATGACACGCTTTTGGGCGCCGGTCAGCTCAAATGGCAGACACTGAGAATAGAACGAATTGAAAAACTGCCCTATACGCGGGAACCGGAACCCGTTAAGAGCCGCCGTGCGTTTATGACTATAACGCTGTATGTTAAGCTGTAAAAAGAATAGTTCCTCAAATTTAAGACGGTAACGTGCCTGCTGAAGGCTGTCAGGCGATGCCGGATTATGTATCACGGCAAGAGCCTCAGCAGCCGGCATGAGTTTATAGCGCGACAGAATGTCATCCGGCAATGGATCGGCTATACGACGGCATGAGGCGAGAGCTGCCTGTATATAACTGAACATCACTCTTGACGAAAACCCCTTATTACGGAGTTTCTCAGTCAGCGGATAAACCCCGCGCAGTCCCTGCATCGCGCCTATCGACATAGTGGTATCGACCTCGGGATGCACCATGCTCCACCTGCCGTTAAACTCCGATGGTTTGCCAAACACTATATAATCGGTTCCGGTGGTGTACATCTCCTTTATCGTCTTTATCCGCTGAAACCACACGATCTCGATCGTACCGGTGCCGTCGGTAAAAAGCCCGACGAGTCGAGTTTTAGCGCCCTCGCCATGAGTGGTGAACGACAAGAAGCGACCACGCAGCTGGAGCAACGGCATTTCTCCCCTGAGATCGATCACACGATAGATCGACGAGCGATCGAGATAGCTTGACGGGAAATGATGCAACAGATCATAGTAAGTCCTTATGCCAAGCTCCTTTTCCAGAAGTTCGGCTCGCTTGGGTCCTACCCCCTTAATAAACTTTATATCAAGCGACCGCAGATGATTCATCCTTCGTGTTCGAGATAAAATGCAGCAAGTGCTATGTCACCGGGATTAGTGATTTTTATATTGCGGGGATTGCCTTCGACTATAACTGTCGCATGACGGGATGCTGCCGCCATGACCGAAGCATCGTCGGTAAACAGCGGTGAGAACGGATTACGATAGGCATCTTTGAGCTGATTGAGCATGAATCCCTGAGGAGTCTGCACCGCACGGTAACAGCTACGGTCAACCGGCTCGGAATTGCCCGAGGGATCGACCGAACGCAACGAATCGGTAACGGCAACGACCGGTATAACCGAGACTTCAGGCTCGATCGCTTCGGTCACGCGACTTATCACGCCGCTATCGACAAGTGGTCGGGCTCCGTCATGAACCAGCACGATTGCCGTGTCATCGTCACCCGGAAGGATCGAAAGAGCATTTCTGACCGATTCCCAGCGTGTCGCCCCTCCAGTCACCACCGTCGGTGACTCAAAGTCATAGTCACGGCACAGATCATGCCAATAACCTGCCATATCGCCGCTTATCACGACCACAATATGCCCTTCGGGGAGTGCTTTGCGGAACTGCTCAATCGTGTAGAACAGCACCGGACGTCCGCCCAACAGACAGAACTGCTTGGGCAACGTCCCGCCAAACCGCGACCCTGAGCCTGCGGCTACTATAATAATATATCGGTTTATTCCCTTTGTCATGTGTAGATATAAAAATCGGCGATAGCTGAAAAAGGAACCATCATCCCATGATAATAAGTCCCCACCGGCAACTCTACAAAGTTAGACATTTTTCCGCGTATTGCGTCAAAATCTCCCTATACAGCGACAAAATTAATCAGAACAACGTCATTGACAGTCACTAAAAATATCGCCACATCTCTATTTTAAATTTTGTTTGTCTATATGGGCGATATTATTGCCCATGCAAGCAACTACATTTGCATCGTAATCAGAACAGAACTACCATGGCAACTTTTACAATCAACGACACCATTTTCGCAACTGTCTCTGCAGGAACCAGCACAATCCTTAACCGCACTCTCTCGGGAGCAGCATCAATCAACGACGCGATACGCATTATATGCCGCGAACTTGCAGGACACATCGGACTCGTAACCGTCTATCTACGCAACAGCACACAGGGCTGGCTGGAAAAGCGTGTCGTCCGTCTCACAGCGCGTCACCCGGCATCCGCTCCGGCAACACCGGTACAGCTGTCACTTTTCTGATCACGTCAGGTGTTTCCGTTTTCGACTGAAAAGCGCTATCTTTGCCAGCGTTATGGACTTGAATGCGACTTTATCACGAAGAATCCACAAACGGGACATCGACTCTATATGCGCCCGCATAAATGCTGAGACAGACAACCGACTGATTTCGGCATTGTACTCGCTTACCGATGACAATGACGACCGCGTCAGCTATAATGCCTTATGGGTATTCACTCATCTGCCTGACAACGCAATCGCCCGGCTTGAGACACGACGTGACGACCTGATAGACCGATTGCTCGACTGCACCCATACTGGTAAAAGCCGACTCATACTGTCATTACTCGACCGCATGCCGACCACCAGTCAGAACGTGCGTCCCGACTTCATCGATTACTGTTTCTCACGCATAAACTCAACCGAGCCATACGGCATAAGGGCACTATGCATACACCATGCCTACGCCATAAGCCGTGTTTACCCTGATCTGCTCAACGAGCTCGTGCTGCAATTTCAACTAATGGAACAATTCCCGCAGTCACCCGCACTCATCTCCGCACGTAACAGCATCCTCAGAAAAATCTCAGCCACCTCGCGCTAAGGTCTCAACCAGCCACCTCATCAACTCCACCAAAATTTTGAAACGCCACAAGGCGCTCCTAAACCATGCCTGAAACTTCATTTCATTTCCAGAACAATACTATAGAATGTTCTCCACTCCAAAGCGAAGTGCCGATAAAGAAAGCGAGTCTCGAATTGCTTTCAGCCTGCTTCGCGGTCAACCACAAGTTGGTGCCGAAGCTCGCTGAATGAGTTATGCGATTGCAGGGCGAAGCAGGGCGAGGGTTCTTTCTACGAAAGCGGCAAGCCGATGAGACCGAGCCAACCCGGGAGGTCGAGACCTTAGGCTCGATACACGATGGTGCCGCAACTCTATAAAGATTATTTGAAAATAGTTTTCTTGCCGTTTATTATATAAATATTACCGTGAACTGGTGCATCAATCTTTCTACCGAATAAATCATAGATTGTGTTGTCTTGTGTTTTTTCGCTGGATACAGCATCATTTATACCGGCAGAAGGGAAATTGGTTTCTTCTATTTTGAAAAAGCAATCCCACCCCCATGCGGTAGAATAGGCATTTTTTGAACTATAAGGAACATATAACGTAAATTCTTCTTTTTCAAGAGGCGGAGTAAATGGTAACTCTCCCGGGTATAATACATTTTCTTTGCATACAGGAGGAACATTTGCTGCACATTTTACTTCGTGCAATGTATTGGACATTGCTCCAAAGCTTAACGCGCCTAATTCACACAATGTAGGAGGAAGATTAAGTGTTTGCAGTGCACAGCCATAGAATGCATCATACCCGATTGTTTCAAGTTTTTGATTAAAACTTATCTCCCGCAGATTTGAACACAGCATAAATGCCGCTTCTTCAATATGCCTGCAATTTTCATGTATGGACAGCGTTTCCAAACCGTCACACATGCTAAATAGTCCAAAGGGAATGGATTCAAGATTATCAGGCATTACGATTTCTTTTATATTTTTGCTTAACTGAAACGCCATGTCGCCAATATCAGTGCACGTATTAGGCAGGTGCACGCTTGTGAGTCCACAATCTTGAAATGCACCCTGACCTATTTCTTCGAGACCATCAGGAAACACAAGATTATCGAATCGTGTCATAGAGAAAGCGTGCTCACCAATTTTTTTCAACGAGTTTGGTAACTTTGGGGATATGGTCAACTGATTGCATTCGTTGAAAGTCTGATACCTTATTTCCTCAACACCCTCTGGAATTACCAATTCGCAGTTCAGCCATCTGTCGTATCCGAAGGCAGTCGAGCCAATTTCTCTCACAGTTGAAGGAATGTTTATTTCTTCCAAACCCATGAATGGGAATGCCGCTTTCCCGATGCTTTCAATACCCTCAGGGAGGATTATACGTCTTATTTTAAGCCAGAAGCCAGTCTCGAACTGTACTGGGTCGTACAAAGCATAATCAGGAATAGCGTTGTTCGCCATTGTGGCATACTCAAGATTCAGCACTTGCATATTGCCGTATACCGCACAGTCCCAGATTGCCTTGAAGTCATACTTGTTCATCGGTCCTACGACTACAAGAGAATCTATTTCGGTTCCTTTATTGGCTTCCAAAATAGATTTCAACTGCCCACATTCATCTGTTACAGCCTTGAACCCCACCAATTTTTCAGTGTTGTTTTTTCCTTTACGATATACACCCGATGTTTCATAATCTTGTTTTCCATTAGCGCATGAGGGCAACCGCATTAATCTGGAGTTAACGACAAACAAATCGACAGGGTCGGCGGTCAAAATACCATTCCTTTGATTACTGGGTGTAAATGTTTGGTGAGATTTAGCCTGAACAGTTATAGGTTGACCAACCGCAAGAATTGATATTAGTGTAATTATGAGTTTAAGTTTCATAACTTTTATAA
>CAYTWG010000054.1:0-15737 GCA_964442005.1 uncultured Bacteroides sp.
GCTTGCCCTGGGCGTTGTAGGGCGACACACGGACCAGACGGTGCACGCCGTTCTCGCTTTTTGAGATATCCGTATGCCATGTCGCCTTCAACATTGATGGTGCATGACTTGATTCCTGCCTCATCACCCTCAAGGATGTTGGCGATTGAAGTCTTGTAACCGTGTTTCTCGCAGTAGCGGAGATACATTCTCATGAGCATCGATGCCCAGTCCTGACTCTCGGTACCGCCGGCACCGGAGTTGATTTTCAGAACGACACCGAGCTTGTCCTCTTCACGGCGGAGCATGTTGCGGAGCTCGAGCGCTTCAATTTTAGCGATCACGTCGGCATATATAGCCTCGACTTCCTCCTCGGTGACAAGTTCTTCTTTGTAGAAATCAAAACTGAGTGAAAGCTCGTCGACGGCTTTCTCCACTTCTTCATATCCCTCGACCCAAGCTTTCAGATCCTTGATTTTTTTCATCTGTGCCTGCGCTTCTTTGGGGTGTTCCCAAAAGTCGGGCACGTGGGTGCGGAGTTCTTCCTCTTCTATTTCAATTTTCTTACTGTCGATGTCAAAGATACCTCCTCAACGCGAGCTTGCGTTCAAAAGTCTCTTTTAATTGTTCCTGGGTAATCATTTGATTTATTATTTAATTAATAGTTAGCGGTGTGGCGTAGTGCCGGCGCGCGGCGGGTAACGCGATACATCGCGTCCCTACATGGCGGAAATTTCCGCGGGTGCAAAGATAATGGATTTTGACGGGATTTGCAAGGAGATCAGTGATGCGGGGCACCGGTTGGATTGTGGTTGCATGGCGTTGCGCGGCGGCATAAAATAAGCAAGGCATCGCCATCCCGGCGACGCCTCGTTTACTAATAAACCAATCATTATCACATTTTTTTGCAATGGAAAAAGTAATTTCGCTTTGTACTATTAAAACACTCCCCGCAAAAAATGGTTCACTCGGTTGCAAAAAAAATACGTTGTATAGCGATGTAATTTTTGTGCAGAGTAGGAAATATTTCTAAATTTGAGTCGTTAATTATAAAAAGTACCTGTTGAACCTTGCCAAGCATGGAATCAGACCGTCCACGAATAATAGAACTGCCAAAGATATGTGACCCGAGGGGAAACCTGTCGTTTCTTCAGAACGGGGAGCTGTTGCCGTTTGAGATAGCACGGTGTTACTGGATTTACGATGTGCCGGGCGGCGAGAAACGCCACGGTCATGCTTTCCGCACCCAGCGGGAGCTGATCATAGCTCTCTCGGGTAGTTTTGACGTGGTGCTTGAACGGAACGGGGTGCCGGAGCGTCACCACCTGTCGCGCTCCTATTACGGACTGTATGTCCCGCCGATGACGTGGCGCGAGATCGATAATTTTTCGACCAACTCGGTGGCACTTGTAATATCGTCGACACTCTACGACGAGGATGACTACATACGGGATTATGAACTCTTTAAACGACTTGCCGATGAATCACGATAGTCATTCACTGTCGCGCCTTGACGACTGCCGTGTCATAGAGCTTCCGCGCCACCGCCATGCCAACGGGTCGCTGTCGGTGGTGGAGAACGACGGTTCTGTGCCGTTTGACGTGCGACGTGTGTTTTATCTCTATGACGTCCCGGGCGACTCGAGCCGCGGGGGGCACTCCCATCGTGTCGCCGAGGAGTTTATCGTGGCGGCGAGCGGCAGTTTCGATGTGACGCTGACCGACGGGCACGACACGCGGACGTTCTCGCTCAACCGCCCCTATCGCGCACTGTATATCCCTGCCGGGATATGGCGGAATATAGATAACTTCTCGTCGGGGTCGGTGTGTCTGGTGCTGACGTCGCTGCAATACGACGAGGGAGACTATGTACGCGATTACGATATCTTCAAACAGCTGACGGCTGAAAAACTTCCACGATGACAACATGAAACAGACACGTTATCAGTTTCTCAATCTTGCGACTGTAAACGCTCCGTTTATGGACGAGATACGGGCTGCCGTGGATCGTGTGGTGACAGGCGGACGATATGTCGGAGGGGAGGAGGTCGCCACGCTCGAGCGTAATCTGCAACAGCTCACGGGCGCTCCCTATGCGATAGGGGTCAGCAACGGGCTTGACGCCTTGAGGCTGATACTGCGCGCATATATCGTCATGGGACGAGTGGCGGAGGGTGACGAGGTGATAGTTCCGGCAAACACCTACATAGCGTCGGTGCTTGCGATAAGCGATGCCGGGCTTGTCCCGGTGCTCGTCGAACCAAGTCCCGAGACGCTGAATCTCGACCCGTCTAAGGTGGAGGCGGCGATAACGGAGCGCACACGTGCCATAATGACAGTGCATCTTTACGGACGGGTGGCATGGGATAAGGAGCTTGCCGACGTGGCGGCTCGTCACAGGCTGATCGTTGTGGAGGATAATGCACAGGCTATCGGAGCGCGAGCGTCGGTAGCAGGGGTGCATGGAGGAACGGTGACGGGCGCCATAGGCGACACGGCGGCGTTCAGCTTCTATCCGACCAAGAATATCGGTGCGATGGGCGATGCCGGGGCGGTGACGACTTTCGACCGGGAACTTGCCGCGACAGTCAGAGCGCTTGCCAACTACGGCTCTGACCGTCGTTATCACAATATCTATCAGGGGTTCAATTGCCGTCTTGACCCGATTCAGGCTGCTGTGCTTAATGTCAAACTTCCATACACTGACAGCGAGAACGATTACCGCAGGATGATTGCCGGGGTGTACGACTCAAAGATTGACAACAGGATGGTCATCTGTCCCTCTCAGCCGCCGGTGCATGAGCACGTGTGGCATCAATATGTTATTCTTTCGCCCGCCCGCTATAACCTACGCAGTTATCTCGCCGACAACGGTGTGGAGACCGACATTCATTATGCCACGCCACCACATCGTCAACCTTGTTACGCTGGGACGGGTTCTCTTGTCCACGGAGAGTTGCCTGTCACTGAAATGATTGCGTCGCAAGCCGTCAGTCTGCCGATCACACGATGCACGTCGCCGGAGGATGCCGAGGCGATTGCCGCCATAATCAATGGATTCAAGGGATAGAATAGAGACGCTGACATCGGTGCGCAAAAAAGACGTTATATAAACATCAACTGTAATCAATTAACTACTTGTATATGAAACGTAAAATTCTGTCAGCTATCTTTACCTTGTTGGTGGCAACTGTTTCCGCTTTTGCTCAAAATAATACTGTTATTTGGGGTATAAAAGCCTCTGTGGATACTGAACTTCCCGGTAAGTGGCACGGAGATGGAGGTGGTGTGACAATGTATCGCCCAGGATATGGTTTTACTATAGGTGGTGTCAGCAACATTTATTTAGGGAGGAACTTTTATTTTGAACCGTCTGTTTCACTCGCGTATTCTCAGTACAAATATAAGGATATTTCATTTTCAGACTCAGAAGGAGTAATATGGGAGACTGACCCCAAAATATATAAATGGAGTTTTCAAATTCCACTTGTCGTAGGATATACTATTGAAATATCCGACAATAATGCACTGAATGTTTTTACCGGACCTCAGATAAGATATGCGTTTGCAGGTAAAATTGCGTTTAATAACAAAGACCTGAATGAAGATGCTGACGAGTATGTTAATTTGTGGTACGGACAACGGCGATTTGATCTATCTTGGAAAGTAGGGGTTGGAGTACCTGTAGATAACTTCCTTATCTCTTTGGAAGCAGATTTAGGAATAACCGATTTACTTAAAAGTGAGCTTTCATTCAGAGAAAACAGAGTCGGAGTCGGGGTTACTTACTATTTCTAACAATTCCGTCTACAACAAAAAAGGCTGCAACGCAAAGACGTGCAGCCCATAATCGTTAAACAAGGGTATTCAGGATTTAGCGGCGGAGAACGTCGATAGCTTCCTGATAAGCAGGTTCGTTAGTGATTTCTTCGACGAGGTCGCGGTAGATGACACGTCCCTCCTCGTCGACGATGAGCACGGCACGGGCGAGCAGACCATCGAGGGGACCATCAATGAGTTGCAGACCGTATTCCTTTCCAAATTCCGGCGAGTTGAACGCCGATGCGGGTGTCACGTTGTTGATGCCGTTGATGGTGCAGAAACGACCGGCGGCAAACGGGAGGTCCATAGAGATACACAGCACGACGGTGTTGTCAAATTGTGATGCCTCGTTGTTGAAACGGCGGACAGAAGCCGCGCACACTTCGGTGTCAAGGCTGGGGAAAACGTTTAGCACGACACGTTTACCTCGGAAATCAGATAGTTTGATTTTCTCAAGAGCAGGGGTTACAAGGGTAAATTCAGGTGCTTTTGTGTCGATTGCCGGAACCGAGCCGTAGGTGTGGCAGGGGGTGCCTTTGAAATAAATTGTTTCCATATCAGTTTTTTATTTGTTTTAAATTGCTAATGTCCAGCGGCAACACTTAATCTATCAGTGCTACCTTCTGTATAACAATTTCGGCAAGGTCTTTGTTGTATCCGAGCACCACATCTTTTACATTGCCGTCACGTCCGGCAAGAATCATGGTCGGGTAGACGTTGATCCCGCAGTCTCGTGCCAGAGAGCGGGCGCTCATCAGCAGGTGCTCGCCGGGTTGATTGTCGGGAATCAGCTCCTCGATGCGGTCGGCATTATTGGTGATGAAAGCAAAAATCAGATCGACGGCTACGGGGGAGTCGGCAATGGCTTCGCGCAGGGTGCGGATGACTTTAGGCGTCGAGGCAACGGCGGGGTCGATGACGGCGATGAGTGTGGGACGGCGGAACGGGTCGCCGCGATGATGGGTATAGCGTTCGCCGGTGGTGGTCGGAGCGGAGAATGCAGGGAGCGGAGTGCCGGGGAGGTTCTCGACACGGAAATTGCTCTCGCGGTATTTCTCAAAGACCTCGGGATAGCGGTCGATGAGGTCAGTCTCGCCGGTGATGGAGAACGGTTCGGATGACATTTTAAGGAAACGGATGGTGACGGTCTGTTCGCTTATTGCTCCCGGATTGTTCTCAAACTCGGCAAGCAGTGGCAATCCCGTGCTGCGGTCAAAGACATAGAGGATTTCCTTGCTGACGTAGCCTTTATAGTTCAGGCGCGCCTTCAGTGTGGCGACGCGCTGTCCGTTGTATAGGGTGTCGGGAGTCAGACGGTAATTATAAGACGTATCGGTCATGATTTTGCGTATGTCGCGCGCAAGATATTGCGGAAGCATGTCAACAAACTGTGCGTTACGCTGAACGCCTCCGTTGCCGACGATAAACGGTATGGAATCCCACTGCATGTGGTACTCCTGGAGACGGTTATCGCGGTAGCGGTAGTGGCTGCCGCTGAAGTAAGCGGAAAATCCGCTTGAGATGCCCGACGGAGTGGGTAGCGACCAGTCGATGAGGTAGTCGCAGAGACTGAGCGTGTCGGACGGATTGACAGCCGACTTGAGCGATACTTTATATGTTATGGGGTCCTCTGCTGCAGGAAGCAGCACTTCATAATCGATTTCGCCGACAAAATCAGTGAGATTCTCCAGCGGAGTGATGACATCAACAGTGTCCCGGGCAGTAATGCCGAACGGAGAGCATAGCGCGATCGCCATCAAGATAAATTTCCCTTTCATAAACAATAGATGTGATGTTATGTGATATTTTAACGCGCCATCAGTCGCTTTGGTTCGACATGTTGCCTGTCGGGGGCGGCGGCAGAAGGAAGGTTGCGTTGATGGGGTAGTGGTCAGACGTTTTTAAATTTCCGCGAGAGAATGACAGCGGAGTAATTGAGCCGGAATATAGAATATGATCTATCGGGAAGTAGAACCGGTGGGCGTGGTAAGTAACGAGCGGACCGAGCCCGACGGAAGTGTAGGTGTCATGCATCGTGCTGCCGCTGATGACCCGCATGGCATAGCAGCCGCTGATGTCGTTGAAATCGCCGGTTAAGATTATGTTATCGGCTGACGATGGACGTGTCGCCGCGATACTGTCGATCTGACTGCGCAGCAGATGGGCTTGGCGGGCACGGTGACGGAATGCATCGCCGAGCTTTGTCATCATCTGATTGCCAAACTTACCGATGTCACGGCGGGTCTTTCCTTCCGACAGATCCTCATACAGCTTTTTGTCATCTTTGCTCAGTCCTATTGACTGGAGGTGAATGTTATAAAGTGTCAGCGGAGTGCCGTCGATTTCAAATTGTGCGGCAATGAACGAAGCTGTCGGATCGTCGGGCTGCCTGATTGCAATCGTGTCGAACGGATGGCGCGAAAAGATGGCGCAGTTATGTGCACCTACGTATTGGTACGGATAGAGTCTCAGCAGCGAGTCGGCTTCTTTGGGATAATGGTAATTGAGATTATACTCGGTCATCGCTTCCTGGAGACACACGATGTCGGCATCTGATGACATTATATAGTCGAGTGTCTGATTCGATTCCGGGAAATATAGGGGTACGAGTATGTCAGGGTCATATTGGAAGAAGCTGTAGACGTTGTAAGAGAGTATTTTGACAGTCCTCTGTCGCTCGACGGCGCTCAGGTGTCGTTCTCCTCTGAAGTTGAGTGGACAGAAGGTGAGCAGCGGACCGGCTGTGAGGATTAATGCCGTAGCCTGGATGAGAGCGTATTTGCGTTTAATGAACAGACTTAATACCAGAAGCACAACCGAGAGCAGGACGAAAGCCGGGAAAGCCATGAACGCGATTGCCGGGACGGCACTGACGTCGGGCGACACTGCTGCCCCGTAGCCGGCAAACATCAGTGCTGCTGCAGCAACAATGTTGACGGCAATCCAGGTGGTCGAGATTATTTTTTTCAGTCGGACGTTCATTATGCAGTGATTGCTGATTCCTGTCAGGGATGGGTCATACACGCTTGCTCACGTCAAACAGCCGTCGTTTTTCGTCGGCTGACAGAGAGGCATAGCCTGATTTCTTGATTTTGTCGAGTATGGCATCCAGCTCGGCTCGGTCGTCGGCTACGGATGTATCGCGTCGGCGTGAACCTGCGGATGATTTATGGGGCGATTGCCGGTGTGATACCCCTGCAAACGGATGATGCAAAGCGGTGACTATCGAGTCGACAGCGCGGTTAAACGGTCGGGTGATATCGATGCCGCGATGATAGCACAGACCGTAGGCTATACCCACGGCAGCACCGCCGATATGAGCGATCTCGCCGCCGGCGTTCTTGCCGGTCACCCCGATTGTGAAAATCACGATTGTAGCAACGGCTATCCACTTGAGTTTCACTTCGCCGAGGAAAAACATTCTGACCGGGAAGTCGGGGTTTATGATCGCAGTGGCGATTACAATAGCGATGACGGCAGCCGACGCACCGATGAGTCCGGCACCTCCGATAGCAGGGAACGATGTTGTCGCAATAAGATAGGTCAAGGCTCCTCCCAGACCGCCGTAGATGTAGAGGGCAAGCAATTGCTTGGGTGTTGACGACAGCAGGAATATCTGCCCGAACCAGTAGAGCCACAGCATATTACATATAATGTGCCAGATGTCAAAGTGAGACCACATATATGTAAAAACAGTCCAGAACCGAGATAACAGCATGGAGGGGTGGGGCGGGAGCGCGAGCAGCGAGATGACTGCACCAGAGCTGTCGCCGGCGATTGCTGTAAATATAGCGGCAATCCTTAGCAGCAGAAACAGAGCGATGTTGACGATGATTATTTTAAGAAGTATCGGACGCGAGGTCCACCACTCGGCAAATCGTTTAAAAGGGGCTGACATGAATGATTCCTTTCTTTTTCCAGTACAAAAGCATCAGCAGTGCAAAGAGCATGCCGCCGAGGTGAGCGAGGTGAGCCACGTGGTCGTTATTGTTAGCCGAGAGCTGGAGAAACTCGATGACACCGTAGCCGATTACCATCCATCGAGCCTGAATAGGTATAGGGATGAACATCAGATAGATGGGACGGCGTGGAAAGATGAACCCGAAGGCAAGCAACAGTCCGTAGACGGCGCCCGACGCTCCGATAGTCGGGGTGTTGATCATGCTCCAGATGTTGTTGATTGTCGGCGACGTGTATGATACGCCGAGGCGCGCAAGCTCCTGAAGAGCCTCGGGGTTATAGTATAGTTCACCGTTGCGCGACACGATAAGGCGAGCCACCTCGGCGAGCGTACCGTCAGGATAAATCGATGCCTTGTGGTTGATTATAAGTGCAAACACTCCCTCCTGTATTAATGCCGCTCCCAAGCCGCATGCGATGAAGAAAAACAGGTAGCGCTTGGATCCAAGTACCTGTTCAATGATGCTTCCGAACATGAAAAGAGCAAACATGTTGAAAAACAGATGCCAGAAATCAACCTGTATGAACATGTAGGTGATCAGCTGACTGGCAATGAAGTCAGGCGACGTGAAAAAGTGGAGAGCGCCGTAATGCTCCATGTTTTGAGTGAAACCGGAGCCGAGAAGGTACAACGCCAGCCATATCAAGACATTTATAATTAACAGGTTCTTGGTTACCGGAGGTATGTTTCTGAAGAATGATCCCATAATCGGTTAAGTGATTGTTACTATATTTTATAGATGCAAAATTACAAAATAACTGTGTAAAAACAGTTTTTCACCCGTATTATAGCGTTTAAATGCGTTTTTTTTATTTTTTTTTGACTTTTATTGCTGTATTTTATTTTTTTACGCCTATATTTGCAGAAATAATACCATAACTAAATAAACGATTCAAATCATGAACAAGACAGAACTCATCAATGCAATCGCTGAGAAAGCCAATCTTACCAAGGTAGAGGCTAAAAACGCTCTCGAGGCAACTCTCGAAGCAATCGGTGGTGCACTTGCAGAAAACGACAAAGTGGCTCTTATCGGCTTCGGTACATTCTCAGTAGCAAGCAAGGGGGCTCGTACAGGTATCAACCCCCGTACAAAAGAAAAAATCGAAATTGCTGCTCGCAAGGCTGTTAAATTCAAAGCCGGTGCTGATCTCGAAGCAAAAATAAAATAAATTTATTTTAGGCTTAACGGGCGAGAGGCGGTAATCTGATGATACAGGGGGTCGGCTCTCGCTCTTGTTTTGAACAATATAACCATGAACAAACTTTATTATGTTGCACTGGCGGCTGTCATGCCGTCGATATTTGTAGAAGCAGCTGTCGTGAACAGTCCCGACGGTCGATTGGCGGTTAATGTCGACGTCGATGCCGACGGCGCTTATTATACCGTTGATTATGACGGGAAAACTATGCTGGGGCGTTCGCCGCTCGGATTCAAGTCCAATATCGGGGATTTTACCCGAGTTAAGAGTGTGCAGCCGGCTAAGGTCACAGCAATATCCGAGAGTTACGAGCTCGACCGTATTAAGAAAAGTCAGGTGGATTACAATGCCAACGAACTCCGCGTTACGCTTAAGAGCGATTCGGTGCAGGACTATGATGTCGTGTTCCGTGTAGCTGACAATGACGTTGCATTCCGCTACGAAATACCCAAAGCCGGGGAGCCTGCCTCCATATACATTGAAGAGGAGGCAACCGGTTTCCGTTTCCCCGAATCGACAACCACGTTTCTTTCACCGCAGAGTAAGCCGATGATAGGATGGAAGCGTACGAAGCCCTCTTACGAGGAGGAGTATAAAGCCGATGCCGCCATGAGCGAGCCGTCGCAGTATGGTCACGGATATACGTTCCCATGTCTTTTCCGCGTAGGGGATGACGGCTGGGTGCTTGTCAGCGAGACCGGTGTTGACAGCCGTTATTGCGCGTCACACCTGTCGGAATATGCCGGCGACGGACTATACACCATCGATTTCCCGATGCCCGGAGAGAATAACGGCGTCGGATCGACAGGTGCGGCGATGGCTCTTCCCGGAGTGACACCCTGGCGCACGATTACAGTCGGTGCCGACCTCGCCCCTGTAGTCGAAACGACTGTCGCGTGGGATGTTGTCAAGCCTCAATATGAAACGCCCCACGACTATAAATACGGACGCGGTGCGTGGAGCTGGATTCTCTGGCAGGATAACAGCATTAACTTCGAGGACCAGAAAAAGTATATTGACCTCGCCAATGCCATGGGCTATGAATATCTGCTCGTCGACAACTGGTGGGACAATAATATAGGACGTGAAAGATTGCCGGAACTGATAGCCTATGCCCGTGAAAAGGGCGTTGAGCTGATAATGTGGTACAGCTCGTCGGGCTATTGGAACGATATCGAGCAGAGCCCGATTAACCACATGGACAATCCTATCGTGCGCAAACGCGAGATGAAGTGGTTGCATGACATAGGCGTAAAGGGAATAAAAGTCGACTTCTTCGGCGGTGACAAGCAGGAAACCATGAGACTCTACGAGGCAATCCTCTCCGACGCTGATGACAACGGGCTGATGGTGATATTCCACGGCTGCACCCTTCCGCGCGGCTGGGAGCGCATGTATCCCAACTATGTTGGCAGCGAGGCTGTCCTCGCATCGGAGAATCTGATCTTTGACCAGCATTTCTGTGATGAAGAAGCATTTAACGCTACGCTGCATCCGTTTATACGCAACACTGTGGGATGTATGGAGTTTGGAGGCTGTTTTATGAACAAGCGCCTGAGCCGCAGTAACAGCAAGGGTACCACCCGACGCACTACCGACGTGTTTGAAATAGCGACAGCGGTGCTTTTCCAGAATCCTATACAGAATTTCGCCCTCGCGCCCAACAATCTCGAGGATGCTCCGGCTGTGTGCATGGACTTTCTGCGCGAAGTGCCGACGACATGGGACGAGACACGTTATATCGACGGCTACCCCGGACGGTATGCCGTCATCGCGCGCCGTCACGGAGATACATGGTATATCGCCGGTGTGAACGCAACTGACGACGTTATGACGCTTGAACTCAACCTCCCGATGGTCGGACGCGGTGACACCTACCGTCTGTACTCCGATGATAAAAATCGTCAGCCTGTCTTGACTCAGCCGACGGTAAAGAAAACACCGGTCAAGGTTTCCATGCAGCCTAAAGGTGGATTTGTTATCGTTAAGTAGGGATTATGCCTACGGTAAGAGAGACCACGGATTTTTTTTGAAAAAAATATAATTGTGTAAAAAAAATAGCGGCGTAACCCGTCGCTATTTTTGTATTATTTTTGTAAATTTGCATTTTGAATATAACCATAAGACTATCATGAAACAGTTAGATCATTTGCTCGCCGAGAAGTTGTTGAAAATAAGTGTTATAAAACTTCAGCCGGATAATCCTTTCACATGGGCGTCGGGCTGGAACTCCCCTATATACACCGATAACCGAATGACGCTTTCATATCCTGATGTGCGTACATTTATCAAAATAGAACTTTGCCGTCTCATCATGGAGAACTTCGGAACCCCCGACGCCATCGCCGGTGTAGCTACCGGAGCTATCGCGCAGGGCGCTCTTGTTGCCGATGAACTTGGTCTTCCCTATGTCTATGTGCGTTCGACACCTAAGGATCACGGTCTTGAGAATCTTATCGAAGGAAAAATCACTCCCGGACAGAAAGTTGTGGTCATCGAGGATCTTATTTCGACCGGCGGCAGCAGTCTGAAAGCAGTTGAGGCGATACGTAACGCCGGCTGCGAGGTAAT
Organism: uncultured Bacteroides sp.; assembly: GCA_964442005.1. Taxonomy (GTDB): domain Bacteria; phylum Bacteroidota; class Bacteroidia; order Bacteroidales; family Muribaculaceae; genus JAAVFS01. The sequence goes on from CAYTWG010000054.1 coordinate 11,536, forward strand.
CGGTATGGCTGCTATCTTCACCTATGAGTTCCCCATTGCAGTCAAGAAGTTCCGCGAGGCAGGTGTGAAACTTCTTACCCTCAGCAACTACAATGCTCTCCTTCAGGCAGCTCTCGAAACCAACTATATCCGTGAGGAGGATGTCGAGATGCTCAAGGAGTGGCGTAAAGACCCCGCTAACTGGACTCCCAATAAGGAAGCATAAATTGTAATTAGAAAAATACCTGTATGTCAACATATAAAAGTAAGCCGGTGACGGTCAATCGTCCTGCCGGTCAGCTCTTCGACCGCTTCAGCGATCTGTCGTTTCTCCAGGAACGTATGCATGAACTGCCTGCCGAGGAACTTGCCCGGGTCGGCGAGGTGAAATTTGACAGTGACTCGCTCACGATCGTGACTCCGCAGATGGGTGAGATAAAATTCAGCGTGCTCGAGCGTGTCGCCCCCAACAAGATCGTGTTTGGCGCCGCAGGGTCACCGATACCTATTACGATGACCGTTACGTTCACTCCGCTTGGTGAGGAGCAGACCGAAGTCGTGTCGGCAATCGATATCGAAATTCCGGCGATGTTACGTCCGTTCATCGGTCCGAAGCTTCAGCAGGCGAGCGATAAGTTCGGTGAACTGATCAGTCAGCTCAGTAAGTGATGAAACTGCGTCTTGCTGCAGTCTTGGCTGTGCTGTCGCTCGCGGCTTGTCACACTATAGACGACGACCGTATTCCGCCGATGCCGGTGAGGCTGACATTTTATACTATTGCCGAGTGGAACACGTACGGCGTTACAGGAGCGCTTGATCATAAACGGTTTATTAAGGATGAACGTGTCCCCGGCAATTATCCCTACTCGGCACTGTCGCAGACGGGTTACGGCGGAGTGTTGCTTGTCGGCGATATTTTCGGTGCTCCCCGTGCCTATGACTTGTCGTGCCCCGTGGAGTGTAAGCGTGATGTCCGTATTGTTGTCGATAATGAAGCTAATAACGCTTATTGCCCCAAGTGCGGTAGTGTCTATGATATTTATACCAACTACGGACAGCCGTTGTCGGGATTTGCAGCCGAGCGGGGATATGGATTGCAGCAGTACTATGTGGGAGCCGGAACTCAGGGCGAGTACATGGTAGTGATTAAGTAGGAAACAGAGGACTGCACATTATATAATTATATAGATAACATACATATATAATATAATAGCTATATAATAGTAAACCTCGACAGCGTCGCTGTCGAGGTTTACTATTATATATAATGTGTATTTACCGGATTGTTAAAGCTGGGTAGCTGGATCAAGGTTGGCACCTTCGATGTCCTTGAAGTAGCGGTAGGTGTCGACCATCAGTTCGCCGCATGCAGCTTCGTCGGCAACGATAAGAGCCTTGGGGTGGAGCTGGAGTGCGGAAATAGTCCACATCTGGCTTACGCCGCCTTCAACGCCGTGCTTCAGAGCGCGAGCCTTGTTGTGACCGTTGACGATGAGTAGGACGCTTTTTGCAGCCATTACGGTGCCGACGCCGACGGTGAGTGCTGTTTTGGGAACGAGATCAACGTTATTGTCAAAGAATCGAGAGTTGGCGATGATGGTGTCGTGGGTAAGAGTCTTCATGCGGGTCTTGGATGTCAGCGACGAACCGGGTTCGTTGAATGCAATATGTCCGTCAGGACCTACACCGCCGAGGAAGAGGTCGATGCCGCCGTAGGACGCGATTTTTGCTTCATAGCGGGCGCACTCGGCAACGGGATCTTCGGCATTTCCGTTAAGGATATTGACATTTTCGGGGAGAATGTCAATCTGATTGAAGAAATTGGTCCACATGAAAGTGTAGTAGCTCTGCTCGTGGTCGCGGGGTATGCCGCAGTACTCGTCCATGTTGAAAGTTACAACGTGCTTGAACGACACCTTACCTTCTTTATTGAGTTTGATGAGCTGACGGTACATGCCGAGGGGAGAGCTGCCGGTGGGGCATCCGAGAACAAAAGGATGTTCGGCGGTGGGTTTAGCCTCGTTGATGCGCGCAGCAACGTAGTTGGCTGCCCATAGCGACACGTCGTCGTAGTTTTTCTCGATAATTAATCTCATAGTTTTTATTATTTAGGATGAAAATTTCTTTATTTCTGCAAATTTACGCATTAAATTTAAGAGAATATTTAAATTTCTCAAAAAAATCATATTAATGACGTTTTAGTGGGCATTTTGATGGAGTAAAACATGAAAACACGATGTTTTGCGACTGTAAAAGAGTATTTGAGGTGTTAAAACTATCGGTATTTAAACCTGTAATATACTAATGTATATGGCGGTTTTTTATATTGGATGCGATAAAATTAAGGGTTAAATAAATTTTTTTACTATTTCTATGTAAATTTTTTAATAAAATTATCATTATTTCAAAATTAATATATATCTTTGCAATGTGAAAACAGATAAACATGAAAACTAATTTAAGCTCACAAATAAAACTTGACCGTATCCCCAAGCGCTATTACGCACCCAAAGGTGAGATAGAGCTTGGTCTTACCCGCGAAGAGAAAGTCTACACCCGTATTTTTGAGTCACCGACAGAAGGAAGTGATTATCTTGCCGGGCATATAGTAGAACGCATCCAGAAGAGCATTGAAGAGCATGGAAAATGTGTTTTGGCTCTTGGAGCAGGACGTAACGTCCACCCTGTTTACGCGGCTCTTATAAAGATGTATAATGAGGGTCTTGTGTCATTTGAGAATGTAGTCGTGTTTAATCTCAATGAATTCTTCCCTGTAAATCCCGAAGGTCCCAGCACCCTCGCGCGTCTTAAGGAAGTATTTCTTGATAAAGTAAATGTAAAGCCCGAGAATATACATTCGTTCAAGATTGCAGCCGACAAAGAAGAGATGTTTGCCAACTGCAAGGCTTATGAACAGCAGATAGAGGATTTCGGCGGTCTTGACCTGACCGTGTGTGAGATAGGTCCTCTCGGCGCCCTCGCTTTCAACGAACCCGGAACTCTTGCCACAAGCCCTTGCCGCATGGTTCTCCTCAGCGGTGAAGTACGCAGCATCCTTTCAAAAGAATACAAGAGCGAGCATTGCCCGACAACGGCAATCACTCTCGGTATCGGTACGATAATGCGTTCAAGCCGCATTATGTGCATGGCTTGGGGCGAGCATCGCGCCGGAGTCGTGAAGAAAACTATCGAAGGACCCGTGACTGAAAGTGTTCCAGCTTCATTCCTTCAGCTTCACAATCATGCCCGCATAGCTCTTGATCTCTCGGCAGCCGAGGATCTTACACGTATCAGCCAGCCTTGGAAGGTGACATCGTGCGAATGGAACGACAAACTGATACGCCGTGCGATCGTGTGGTTGAGCCAAAAGACCGGCAAGCCTATTCTGAAACTTACCGATAAGGACTATAATGACAATGGTCTCGGTGAACTCGTGGCACTCTACGGCTCGGCTTACAACGTGAATATTAAAGTGTTCAACGAACTCCAGCATACTATCACCGGATGGCCCGGTGGCAAGCCTGATGCCGACGATACCTATCGTCCCGAGCGTGCCAACCCCTATCCCAAGCGCGTGATAATCTTCAGCCCGCACCCCGATGACGATGTTATTTCGATGGGCGGCACGTTCAAGCGTCTTGTCGATCAGAAACATGACGTGCATGTTGCCTACGAGACTTCGGGTAACATCGCGGTAGGTGACGAAGATATGATGCGTTACTTCCTGATGATGGATAAAATCGCACCCGAGTTTGGCTTCAATACACCTTCATACCAGAAGTTGAGCCACGATCTCCATGAGTTTGTCGCTAATAAGGCAAGCGGAGAAGTTGACACTCCCGAAATACGAGAAATAAAGACAATGATACGTCAGGCTGAAGCAACAATCGCCTGCAACTATATCGGAGTCAAACCCCAGAACATACATTTCCTGCGTCTCCCCTTCTACGAGACCGGTAAAATCAAGAAAGGCGATCTCTCGGAGCGTGACGTCAATATCGTCAAGAAGCTCATCGAGGATGTCAAGCCCCACCAGATCTTCGTAGCAGGTGACCTCGCCGACCCCCACGGAACTCACCGTGTATGTACCGACGCTGTCCTTGCAGCAATCGATGAACTCATCGATGAGCCTTGGATGAAGGACTGCCGTATATGGATGTACCGCGGTGCATGGGCAGAATGGGAAATCGACCACATCGAGATGGCAGTGCCCATCAGCCCCG
>CAYTWG010000055.1:0-14828 GCA_964442005.1 uncultured Bacteroides sp.
GCCAATGCTCCCGAGACGAAGGACAATGACTTCACCTGGGGCGATTTCCAGCAGCGCAACAACAGCGAGCTCGTCGCTATCCTCGGAAACTTTGTGAACCGCGCGATAGTGCTTACCCACAAGTATTTCAACGGAGTGGTGCCTGTCGCCGGGGAGCTGACCGAGACTGACCGCGGAGCATTTGCCGAGCTTGCCGACATCAAGAAATCCCTGAGCGCCAACCTCGACACATTCCACTTCCGCGAAGCGCTGAAAGACGCGATGAACATTGCCCGTCTCGGCAACCGTTATCTCCAGGAGACTGAGCCCTGGAAGCTTGCCAAGACCGACATGAAGCGTGTCGAGACGGTGATGAACGTTGCCATACAGCTCTGTGCCAACATCGCCATAGCATTTGAGCCGTTCCTGCCGTTCATGAGCGGCAAACTGCTTAAGATGCTGTGCCTTGAAAAGATCAACTGGGAAATGCTCGGCGGTGACAACCTCGTTGCCGCAGGGTCACAGATAGCTCCTGCCGAACTCCTGTTTGACAAAATAGAGGACAGCGAAATACAGGCACAACTCGACCGTCTCGCCCGCATCAAGGAGGAGAACAAGGTCAAGAATTTCAAGGCGGCTCCTCAGGCTGCCGACGTGGACTTCGACACGTTCATGAAGATGGATATCCGCGTGGGCACCGTCATCGAGTGCAAGAAGGTTGCCAAAGCCGATAAGTTGCTTCAGTTCCTTATCGACGACGGTCTCGAGACGCGCACGATCGTGTCGGGTATCGCCAAGTATTACGCTCCGGAGGATCTGATAGGCAAGCAGGTGTGCTTCATCGCCAACTTCCCTCCCCGCAAGCTTAAGGGCATAGAGTCGCAGGGCATGATTCTCTCAGCCGAGAATGCTGACGGGAGTCTGGTGGTGATATCGCCGTCGGCACCGGTGGTGCCCGGCGCCCAGGTTAAATAAGTTTCCTATGTTCTGTCCCTTCCATGCAGGGGACAGAACACTTATATATTATTTCAGGCTTGTAATTAACAGATTATAAAAAAGTAGTTGCTATGCCATTCAATCACAAAGCCCGCATACTGATCATATACACCGGCGGAACGATAGGAATGATCGAGGATCCTGTGAGTCACACACTGAAACCGTTTGATTTCTCACACCTTATTGATAATGTGCCTAAAATCAAGATGCTTGATTACGCCATAGAGCACATTCAGTTTAATCCGCCTATCGACTCGTCGGACATGAATCCCGAGCATTGGGAGCAGATCGCCCGTCAGATAGAGCATCACTATGACGCGTTTGACGGTTTTGTGGTGCTTCACGGTACGGACACGATGTCCTACACAGCATCGGCGCTGTCGTTCATGCTTGAGAATCTTAACAAGCCGGTGATCATAACCGGGTCGCAACTGCCTATCGGAGAGGTGCGTACCGACGGTGAAGAAAATCTTATCACAGCTCTTCAGATCGCTGCGGCGACCACCGAGGACGGGCAGTCGATGGTGCAGGAGGTGGCAATACTTTTTGAAAATTATCTGTGGCGCGGAAACCGTTCGACCAAGATGAGCGCCGACAATTTCAACGCATTCAAGAGTAACAATTATCCGCAGCTTGCGAAAATAGGTCTCGGCATCCATTTTCAGGAAGAAGCGTTGTGGCGGTTGCCCTACAAGCGTCCGCTCAACGTGCAGTGCAAGATGGACAAGTCGGTGATGTTTGTCGACATATTTCCCGGAATCACGGAGCCGGTGCTGCGTCATCAGTTGTCGACGCCAGGCATCAAAGGAATTGTCCTCAAGACCTACGGAGCCGGCAATGCGCCTACGCATCAGTGGTTTAACGATGCCATTCATGACGCCGTAGAGCGCGGCATAGTGATATACAACGTGACGCAGTGTGTCAACGGAGGTGTCCATGACCGCCGCTATTACTCAGGCGACCGGCTTGCATCGGCGGGCGTAATCTCGGGGCATGACATCACAAGCGAGGCAGCGATAACCAAAATGATGTTTCTCTTCGGGCTGGGGTTGTCGCCGGAGGATGTGAAACGTGCCCTGCTGACCTCTCTCTGCGGCGAGGTGACTATTGTCGACCCGCGTCCCTGTCATCCGATAGACAATGCCTGACAGGTTGCGTCACGTAATCAGTCAATGCAGTATTGATGAACTCCTGTTATCTTCACCCGTGATTTCGTCGGTCGGGTTAACACGTTTACCATAGCTGAGTGTGTAAGTGATTGTCAATGCTATGCGGCGGTGAAATTCAATGCCTGACTTCGTGATTTTACAATCATACCATTTTGAAACAAGTGTGTCGTCGCTCATTTTCCAAGAGGAGCGTAACATGTTTATTGCCGATAACCGGATATTCAGAGAACCGTTAGACCATCCTGCACCGATGGAATATTCTGTCGGCATCTTTCGCAGAAAACATGTTTCTCCGTCAACATAGCTGCTGCGTGAATTCCAGAAGATATTGAAGTAAAATCGCCTGATATAATAGTCGGCGTTGACCGAACATGTAAAAGGACAGTGAGTCACGCGATTGGAACCGGTCGTCCTGTATAAAAGCAGCCTGGGGGCTAAGGTTACAGCGAGAGAGTTATTGAAGAGTTTAAGCGTCAGGCGTGCACCGGTCTGTCCATGATTGTAGGCTCCGTTATTCTCATAATGCTTAAGCATCAGACCGCCGGGTCCGTCAGGTGTGAAAATAGGGATTTGCCGGTCTGTTATCCGGAAAAATGAGGCAAAATAAGATAATTGCAAATGATTCCCCGGGAAAAATGTGTAGCTGACGTTTGCCGATATGTGTCGGGCACATTTTAGCTCAGGGTTGCCGCTTATATATAGTAGCTCGTTCTGTCTTATTGTGTTGGGATTTTTCATTGACGCATCAGGCGAGAAGGCGGCATATTGAAACCATAGGTCGAAAGTATTATGTGAGTTAGGGGTATATTGTATATTGGAATGGATGAACGGATATAAGTCATTTACTCTCTTTCCGTTGATACAATTTGTCTCAAACGCTATTCCCGCGTCGATAGATCCCGACAATTTTGAGAGGTTAAGAGACAAACCGGTGCATCCTCCGATGAAGCCGAAGTTGAACCGGTTTGTTTCATTGCTTGATCCGGTGTAGATTATCCGGGACTTGCTCCCACCGGCTATGATATTGGCAAAGATGTCAGACGTCCGTGTCAGTGATTTGTTGACCTGAATATTTTCGCGCAGATTCCACCCTCGTTCATTGGCGCGGTTGTAAATATCCACTTTCCCAGTCGAATAATTCGTTGTAATGGCATTGTCGTAACTTGTCAGATTGAGGGAATTATTTAAAGTCCATCCATTGGCAAGCGATACGTAAGTCTCGTTATTCCATGAAATTATGTTGCCGTTTGAGGTTTCTGAATTTAATATTTGTCCTGACGGATAGATGGATGAAAAGTCAACTGTCCCCGATGACAGGTTTTCAGGCGTCTCTTGATGTTGTATTGATACGGTATTTCTTAATGATATAAGGACTGACGGGCGCCAAGAGATTCGGAAAGCTCCGAACCCATCCCATTCACGGTGTCTGTCCGAAAGTGTTTCGCTCGTGCGTGTTATGTTCATATTATTTAACCGGTAGGTTTCAATATCCGAGGTTCCGGTATGGGTGTTGTTGTCGTATGAACCGGTAAGCATCAGGTCATACTCCATTTTGCGGCATAAGAATTTAGAATACAATCCCCCTGTACCCGATGCTGTCATGAAACGTTCCTTCCCGGTGAATTTGGTGTAGCCGCCATGCTCCCGGTGTTTCATGATGAAATTGACGACATGGGCTGCGCGCATGAAACGCGGGTCTACCGGAAAATCCAGATATTCCACGCGTTGTACGTCAGATGGGTTCAGTGCAGCAATGTCAACGGTTGATGAAGGATTATAGTCAATAAATATTGTCACATCCTGTCCTGTTGCTGTCTTGACAACTTCTGAAAGAGGGTTGACACTGAGTTGAGGAATATTCATCCGGGAAAGCAGGGATAGTCCGCCGTCAGCAGTTTGTTTCTGCCTGTTGTCGGGTATGTAGACAGTCTTTGTATTATCGGCTCTCTGTCGGTCGGGGACTACTATAATCTCGTCAAGATTTTTTGCCGGAATGGAGTCGGTGGTTTGTCCCAACATGACAGCCGGGAGCATAATAACGATTGTAATAAATGTTTTCATGCCGGCAAATTTACAGCACGCTGTCTTAATCAATCCTTATCGCAATCTTATTTAGTCTTAATCTTTAGGTGGCGGTTTCATGTGTATCGGGTAATTGTTGTAAATTTGTTTTCATGAAACATTTTAAAACAGTTACATATACCATATTATCGGTAATCATTATTCTGTTTGCCGTCGATATAGCCTGTATGGTGAGTCTTTACGGTTCAATCAAGGATCGTTATATGGATGATATGGAGCAATGTCTGCGACGTGCCGACCTGATAGAGTTTATCGATCGCTTGTCTGTCGCGGGGTATGGCGAAGATGGGGTTATCGAAATATGGCTTGGGCTGCAAAAGTGTGATGTCGGTGCGGCTAAAACAGTCGAGGAACTGCATGAGTTGGATTATTCGCAGGGTTATCGCCGCATGGACATACAGCTGATATCAGTCGTAACTAATTATCTGCATAATGCTTATGGGGATGACGTAGGAGTCCCTGATCTTCATGAACTGGAGAATATTTTCCGACGCGAACTTAATTTTTCCGGCTTTTTCCCGAAAGATGTAATTGTCGTTCCTCAGGATGGATGCATTGAGTATGATGCGGATTTATGGGAACTTGAGCATCGTGTAGACGGAGAGCTTATATATAGTGCCTATATATCACCGTTGACGGGGCACGTACTTGCTGAAATGAGCGGTATTATAGTCACAACGGGTTTGATAGCCTTTGTAATTGCGGTTGCGTTCTGGTATCTGCTACATGTCATAGGGCGACAGCGCACTATCGAGGAGATGAAGGACGATTTTACCAATAATATGACTCATGAACTGAAAACACCGATTGCAATTGCATATGCTGCCAACGATGCCCTGTTGCAGTTTCCTGATTCGACAGATGTGGAACGTACGCGCCGATATCTATCGGCATCCCTTGAACAATTGTCTCGACTTACCGGGTTGGTGGAAAATATTCTTGCAATGAGTATGGAGCGTAGAAAGCATCTGTCAATGACAAAAGAGCGTATTGAACTTGAGCCGTTCTTACGGTCAATTGTCGACAATCAGAAACTCAGAGCCGGTAAGGAGTGTGATATATCACTTGAATGTGACCCCGAGGCAGTAATTGTAGCCGATGCCACCCATCTTGCAAATGTTGTTAATAATCTGATTGATAATAGTATAAAATATTCTAATGAAGATGTCGTTATTTTGGTGAAGGCTGATAGTCAGGGAATATCGGTCACCGACAATGGTATCGGTATCCCTGAAAAGTCGATGCATGATCTGTTCAAAAAGTTTTACCGCGTTCCGTGTGGTAATACTCAGCGTGTGCGTGGATATGGTATAGGACTGTTTTATGTCAAGTCGATTGTCGACAAGCATGGGTGGACAATATCGGTTGATAGCAAGGTGGGAAAAGGGTCCCGTTTTACAATTAAATTCTCATGATTATGAGCCGTCGAGTGTTACTTGTAGAGGATGATACGACTCTTTCGATGATTGTGGCAGAGACACTTCAGCGGGAGGGATTTGACGTTACTGTTGCCGTCAACGGTGAAGAGGGATTGTACCGGTTTACCGCGCACGGTGCGGATATAATAGTCGCCGATGTCATGATGCCGCGTATGGACGGTTTTGATATGGCAAGGAAAATAAGAACTATTGATGCAGAGGTTCCGATATTGTTTCTAACGGCAAAGTCTGATATTGATGATATTGTAGAGGGATTTGAACTTGGCGGGAATGATTATCTTAAGAAACCGTTTAAGATGCTTGAACTGATTGTCAGAATCAAGGCATTATTGCGGCGTCAGCATGGTTGCGGTGAGAGTTCCTGTCAGATTGGCAGTTATGTTTTTCACCCTGTTTCTCAATCCCTTGTCTTTCCAGGGAAAGAACCGGTCGAACTATCAAATATTGAGGCTAAAATATTGAAAGAGTTGGCTAATAATGTCGGTCGTACGGTCGATTCGTCAGTTTTGATGACTGCTATCTGGCAACGGGATGATCCCTACAGCCGCAATTCACTGCATGGATTTATTCATAAATTACGCTGTTATTTGCGTCATGATAAGTCGATAATGATTATCAATCAGCGCGGTATCGGTTACATGCTTGCTGTTAAATGTGGGACAGAAACTATGACTCGGAGGGGAGGGATGTGACGCGGATGAGTTCGAGACGGACCCCGCTTTTCTTTACAATCTCAAACGTGAGGTCGCCAAGGATTATGATCTCGTCCTGCGACGGGATGGCTCCGGTCGAATGGAGTATGTAGCCGGCAAGGGTCTGATACTCGTCGTTTTCGGGAATGTCGAGATGGAATGTGTCGTTAATCTGCTCGATCTCGGCGCGTCCGGAAAATTCATATACACCGGGTGACACCTCGCGTGCCGTGAAGCCGCTCTTGTCGTGCTCGTCCTGGATGTCGCCGAATATCTCTTCCACAAGATCCTCGAGAGTCACCATACCTGATGTGCCGCCAAACTCGTCGACAACGATAGCCATCGAGCGCTTGTCGCTCAGCATGCGTTTCATCATTTTGTTGGCGAGGAGTGTCTCGGGGGCGTACAGGACGGGTTTAAGCTGCTTTTTCCAGTCAAGCGAGGGGTCAAACAGTTCGCTTACATGTATGTAACCGAGTACATTGTCGATGTCGTCGTTGTAGACGATGATCTTGGAGCGTCCTGATGTAGTGAACAGGCGGCTGAGCATTTCGCGGTCGGTCGTGTCGATGTTGACGGCGACAATTTCGTTGCGGGGAGTCATGCAGTCGCGCAGATGGGTGTTGGAGAAATCGAGGGCGTTGTGAAAAATCTTGACCTCGTTTTCAACGGTCTGTTTCTCGTCCTCACGCTCGTCGATGGTGCGTTCAAGATACTGGTTAAGGTCGCCCATAGAGAGTACTCCGATTCTGGTGTCGCTGTTCCTGACGCCGAACAGTATCATCAAACCTTTTGATAACCCGGTTGAAATCAGTGATATGGGATAGAGGATGAGGTAGATGAAGAAAATTGGTATGGCAAAGAACCGAAGGGAGATGTTGGGATTGATGCGGAAAATTGTCTTTGGGAGAAACTCACCGGTAATCAATATGATACCGGTCGAAATGATTGTCTGCAACAGCAGGACGAGAGCGTCGTTGTTGATAAACGATCCGATCCAGGGCTCTATGAGTTTGGCGGCTCCGATACCGTAGATGACGAGCATTATGTTGTTGCCGACGAGAATTGTCGATATGAAAAATTCTGAATTGCTGTAAAAGATATTGAGAATACGGCTCACGATGCCGCCTTTCTGCACGTCGAGCTCGACCCGGACGCGGTCAGACGTGATGAAAGCAATCTCTACTCCCGAGAAAATAGCTGAAAAGAACAGCGATATGATAGATATAATCAGCCAATTGTTATCCATTGTCTCTGTGATCGGTTGCGTTGGTTGAGGTTTAGAATGAATTCATGATGATTATTCGGCGGGTATGTCATCCTCGTCGAGGGGTCCGTCGGTCGATTGATCGTCGTTCTTGTTGCGCTTGCTGCGGAAGTCGCTTACGGGCAGAATCATCTGTGGACGTCGCACGACGTAGTCAGTCATCTCTTCGTTGGATTCAAATCCGTAGCCTTCGATAATGCGGTCGCTGCGTTCGACGTGGATAAACGAGTCGGTGTAGACCTTGCGATGGTTCTGGTCCCACCACAAGAGCGTGGAGAGAAATTTGTCGCCGTCGGTGTTGCGAGTGTTGACGAGTCCCGAGAATTTCCACATTTTCCGGGCGCTGTAATATATTGCTGTGTCGGCGTCAAATGTTGCCGTTACTTTCATGTGGTTGTCAAATTTTTCAAGATGCAGCCCGTCGGGGAAGTCCCAGTGAGGATCCGACGCTTCCTCATACATGTACCACACGGGAGCCGTGATGTGATAACGTGTGTAGCCCGAGTCGGAAATGAATGTCGAGACGTCGACAGTTGTCATGGTTGGGAAATCGCCGGGGTCGCCGATGTCGGCTATCGTGTCGGTCTTTTCCTCGCTGCAAGCCGCCAGGATTGCCGTCAGGATAAGCACGGCAAGCGCTACCGGCAGTTTTATCATGCCGTCGCGCTCGTTATGATTTGCGTGACAGAAGTTCATCAGAGGATGCCCCGAGGTGTTATTTCAGGCGGTTCTGCCAGAACCACAGTTCGTTGAAGTTGACGCCGAGAGTGACGGTCAGATAGTCTTCTTTGATGAGCGGGTTGGGAGCTGCCTGGCGGTGACGGTACTCGACGCTGAGGTTGATTACGGACCGGAGCATGTTGGTGATGGCTGCGGGGAGTCCTAAACCTATCGAGATGCCATACTCGTTGATGTTGTTGTCGCCGACCATGAGATAGTCATGATTGTAGAATCCACCGAGGCGGTACTGGATGCGTTGCAGATATTTTCCGCGGGGGTGGGGGGTGTACTGCACGCCTGCCGCGATTTTCCAGCGGTTGTCAAATCGTGTAGCTTCAAATCCCTCGAGGGGAGCGTATTTCGCATCTTTCCATGGCTGGTAGGTGAAGTCAGCCTCAGCCATCAGTCGACCGTTCCACTCGTAGCTGATGCCGCCGCCCCAGGTCTCGGGCATGGTGTATTTCTTGTTGAGCGATGTGTAGCCTATGGTGTCGGCTGAATAGGTTGTCTCGCCTGATTGCTGCGCATAGTAGACTCCGTAGGTGTTGCCGTGGAACGACTTGCCCGGAGCATAGACGGCACCGAGAGTGAAGCGGTTTTTTGCTCCGATATTAAACGAGTACTGAGCGCCGAATCTCACGTTCCAGTCTCTCACTTCCATCACTCGTTCAAAGAGTGATGTCGAGCCTGATGACGTGTAGGCGTATGTGTCATTAAGGATAGTACCGAAGAGGTAAGAGACGTTGGCTCCGATGGTGAATCCCTTGAACAGGCGACCGCTGACACCGATGTAAGCCTGATTGATGCCGCCGCTACCTTCCCTGGTGTTGGCGCCATTGTCAATTTTGTCACCGAAGGAGTAGCCAACCTCGGAGAACGGGAGCAGCCCGACGCTTCCGCCCATGTACTTGCCGAGGGGGAACTGCATGGTGATATAGTCGAGACCGCCGCCGATGTTATTACCTTTCTCGTTACCCTCTTTAGTCCACATCGCATTAAGATTGGCACCTATGTCAAAGAGGAACGTGAGGGTGTCGATAGCTGCGTAAGATGCCGGGTTCATGACATTGATCTGTCGACCGGAGTTCATCGCATAGCCCACGCCGCCCATACCTCTCTGCATCGAGGTGGCGTTATCGCCCAGAATTCCGTAACCGTAACGGGAGTAGGGCGTCATTGAATTGTTCTGAGCCGTCATCGTCAGGCTCGATATTATAGCGGCAAAGGCTATAAGCAGTGTCTTATTTAGTTTCATTATATCTTAATATACAGTTTAATCCTCTGTTGACCAGGTTGCGGTCATAAGTTGCCTCAAAGTCGAGCCGCCGGGCGATCTCCTCGCCCCAGCCGCCGGTGATGACGACCCGTGTGTCATTGCCGGCACGTCGCCGATAGAACTCGATCTCGGCGATGACACCGTTGACGGCGCCCGCCCTGATGGCGGTCTCGGTCGAGTGCCCCCACAGAGGTGTCTCTCCGGTGCTTTTCACCAACGGCAACCTGGCGGTGAAAGCATTGAGAGCCCGCAGTCTCATTCCGACCCCGGGCGCTATATTGCCGCCGCGGTAGTGGCGTAGGGCGCTGACGGTGTCGTAGGTGGCGGCTGTGCCGATGTCGGCAATGAGGATGTCATGACCCGGAAACAGGGTCCAAGCTCCGACAGCCGCCGCAAGCCGGTCGGCACCAAGAGTCTCGGGCGTTGAGTAGTCGACGGTCAGCGGTGATGGTGTCATCCCGTTAAATTCGAGCGGCTCCATGCCGATTGCCTTCAGCGCTCCGACGATGTCACCGCTGTCGGCGACCGAACAGAAAACAGCCGCGTCAAACGGGAAACGCCGGCGGAGAGCGGTTATCTCGTCAACCGTCACCGTGGGATAGCTCTCGCAGGCGACAATCGTGTCGTTGTCCCACACTACTGCTTTCGAGGCGCTGTTGCCCCGGTCTATGGTCAGTTTCAGTCCCATTGCGGTGGCAAAATTACGAAATCCTCATTAATTAAAAGATTCTTTAGCGCCTAAATTAACTCTTATCATGAAAGTTGGGGGCTAAATGAACGGCTTTTAACATATTTTTCGATAAATGGATGCGGGGCGTCACTTTCCGTTGTTGCGCTTCATCTCTTTACCGGTCACACGCGCAATCATGACGGTGACGATGATCTGTATGGCGCCTCCGGCAAGTGTGAAGGCGAGCCAGTCGCGTGACGTGGTGGGGTCGTAGAACATGAAAAACGCTGCCACACAGAAGAAAATAGCGCTCCATGATTCAAGGCGGTGGAGGCGTTTGATGCGGTCGACCTTGCCGGTGTAGGGGCTGAAGAGTTTGCTGACAAGTGTCAGTAGTGCGCCGGTCGCGTAGACATATTTAAACCAGGGGTGTTGAGCCGTGTAGGGGATTGCCCGGATGCCTCCGAACAGTAGCATCAGAGTGCCTGTCAGTACCATCAGCAATCCTATCGTGCCGAGCGCCAGCCAGATTTTTCGCGGCTGCTTGCCTTGTATTTCTTCAAGAGTCATTTTTTTATAGGGTAGAGTTTAAATAGTTGTTGTAGAATGATGCCTGAGCGGATACGCGGATTAATGTCGTTGTCATTCAAAGATATAGACGTCCTCGTTGACTCGCTGCATGTGATAGTTTTCTCTGACAATACGCTCCATTGTCGCCGGGTCGTGCTCAAGATTGTGGTTAAGCTGCCGATACATGTTGAGAGTGTCGTTGTTCATCTTTATCTCGGCTTTCAGCCGGTTTATCTCGTCGTCATAGCGCATGCGGTCCATAAAGGAATTCTCGTTGAAAAAAAGGACATAAACGAGGAAGCACACCACGATTATGAGAGGGGGCGTGATGTAACGTTTGCACCAATTGTAGAGGGTCTTGACATCCATAGTAGGGGGCGTGGCTATTTTTTGCTATTCAGACGGCTTTTTACGTACGTGCAGATTATGTCGACCATATCCTCCAGAGGAACCAGTGACGAGTCAAATGTCAGGTCATAGCCCGAAGCTACGCCCCAGCGTTTGTCGGTATAGAAGTTATAGTAGTTGGCTCTCAGCTTGTTGGTTTTTTCAGCAAGCATTCTCGCTTTCTCTTCGTTGGCGCAGTCGGCACGTTCCATGATGCGTTTGACACATACGTCTATCGGGGCATGGACAAAGATGTTGATGACGTTGGGGTAGTCGCGCAGCACGTAGTCGGCACTACGACCGACAATCACACACGAACTTTTCTCGGCAAGCGATCTTATGACGTCGCTCTGGCTGCGATAGATGGTATCGTCGCTTATCGATGTCGATCCCTGGTACCAGGAGACGGGATTCAATCCCATGTTGAAAGAGAAGATGCCGCTCAGAAAAGATGGCACGCGCTCATCCTTCCGCTCAAAAAATTCAGGACTCATTCCTGCTTTTTTTGCGGCTTCGAGCATGAGTTCCTTGTCGTAATAGGCGATACCGAGCTTCTTGGCGAGCATCATGCCGAGCTGACGACCTCCGCTTCCAAACGTGCGACCTATCGTGATGACATATTTAGGATCTTGTTCATTCATTATCTTTGTGGAGTTTTTTTACAGTCCCTGCAACGGCAGGCTCGTCCGGCGAGATGCGCCTACCGGATTATCGATACAAATTTATTAAAAAACTCTTGTATAATAAAAAAAATTCGTAACTTTGTCGCGGGTAAGTCCTGCACGACCAGCTCCCCCATGAACTCCGCCAGGTCTTGATCGAAGCAACGGTAGTGGGGTTGAGCGGTGCGATGTAGATAGCTTACCCTTTTTTTATATACTAATCTCCAACCTATATACAATATAACCTCCGGTGTCTGACTCCATGAATAATGTACCGAAGCTGAAATGCGTGCTTGTGGCGTTTGCAGTTTCGATGTTTTCAGCCGTGGCGGTCTCGCGGATACCTGAGGGACTGGCGGGTGAGCGACTGATGGACGCTGTCGCTCGCAGCTCGCGCCCGGAGACAATCACCGTCTCGATGACCGGCGCACACGGTGTGTGGCGTCTGTTCCGCTCGATTTATGGCAATGACAGCGGTGAAATTCCCGATCTGTATTCCGATAAATTTGTTCCGCTCCTGAGAGACGGTCTCGACGGTTGCGACGGTCTGACCGCTGATCCTGTCGTGCCGCCCCGCTGGTGGGCATCCTGTGACCGGGACTATGGCGACACGTTGCGCTACGACCTGTATAATCTTGTGCCGTGTAATTACGATGTCGTGAGATATAAGCGTGATTTTCCACCCGGTAACGTGATCACGGTTGACTATACCAACGGATTCTGGTCGGCGGGTCGCGGATTTATAGATGGAATAGAGGTAAATTTCTATACTCCCCCGCGTGGATATGAGGGAGATTTCGCCCGCACGGTGTTCTATATGATTACATTATATCCGTGCGACTGGTGGAGCGGTCTGGGCGTTAATTTCTGCACATCGGGGCGCTATCCCGGTATTCTGCCATACGCACGTCGCCAACTTATCGCGTGGCATCGTGCCGACCCGGTCAGCGCACTTGAGCGCCGCCGCAACGATGTGGTCGAGAGGGTACAGGGTAATCGTAATCCGTTTGTCGACGACCCGTCGCTTGCCGACTATCTCTGGGGCGACCGCGCCGGTGAAGCCTACATCCCGGAACCGACCGATCCTGACGAACCGCAGCCTGACGAGCCACTCGCTCCGTTGAAAGCGGTCTACAGCGCGACTGACGATACGGTGGTCAACCTCAGGTCGCCATATATTCCCGAAGATGCCGTGTGGAGTGTTGATGGCGTGGAGGTTGACGCGGAAACGGTGCCGGTGAAGCAGCTCGGAGTGGGAATCCATGAACTGAAATTCGTGTCGGGCACGTTGCGCGGCAAGGTACTGATAGAGATACGACAATGAAAAGGCGCTTCATGATATTGACAATGGCGATTGCTGTCGCGGTGATGACGCCGTCGTGTGGCAGCGGCGAACAGGATCATCCTGACCGCCCCGAGACGGTGCGTCCTCCGTCGGTGGGTCCCGATGAGCCCGTCGGTGGAGACGGTGAAGAGGTGCCGTTGCCTGAAGGATTTCTTGATGATGACACTCCGCGTTTTGTCTCGGTGGCGTTGTCATTGCGTTATGACAGCGCGGGGGTGATATACAGCTGTGATGCTGCGACCGGGCGTTACTCACTGATCGACATAACTACCGGAGGATGTGTCGTTTACGATCGTAGCGGGTCGCTTTCGGTCAACGGGGTGCGCGTAGAAGTGGCTGCCGTGGAGGAGATTGCTCCGGCCGGGAAGACGACTGATATGCCCCTGCGGTTGAAAATAACCGACCGGCAGGGACATGTGATGTGGCTTGTGCTTCAGGATGTCTGACGGCAACCGGCAGCGGGACAGAACCTTATTTTTTCTTAGACTTTGACTCGTCGGGGAATTTGTTGGGGAACGACAGTTGGACCGGCTTGTGCATCATGGCGTAGAAGATGAAGAAAATGCCGATGATGATGAACGGGATGCTGAGCAGCTGTCCCATGTTGAGGGTCATGTCGCGTTCGAAGTCGACCTGTACGTTCTTGACAAATTCGATAAGGAAACGTGTGCTGAAAAGCACGGTAAGAAATACACCGAATATCAGCCCGGGGCGTTTCTCGGCGTTACGCTTCCAGTACATCCACATCAGCAGTCCGAACAGGGCGAGATAGCACAGCGCCTCGTAAATCTGAGTGGGGTGGGAGGGCACGGAGAAAATCGGTTCGGCTCCGTGCTGCCACTGGTGGATGTTGAGTATGAAACGGAATCCCCAGGGCAGGTCGGTCGGATGTCCGTAAATCTCATGGTTCATCAGATTGCCGAATCGGATGAGTGCGCCGACAAGGGCAATCGGGATTACGAGACGGTCAAAAGTCCAGAGCGGGTTGCGTTTAGCCGTGATCCATGAGAAGCAGAGCACGCCGATGATGACGCCGATTGTGCCGCCGTGACTCGCCAACCCGCCTTCCCATATACGCAGTATGCTCATCGGGTCCTGTGAGTATTTGTCCCATTCGTAGAAGAACACGTGACCGAGACGTGCGCCGATGACGGTGCCCGCTATGACCCACAGCAGCAGGACTCCGAGCCAGCTCTCCGGAGCTCCCTCGTGTTTAAAGATGCGTTCCTCTATTTTATATCCTATAAGGAATCCGATGGCAAACATCAGTCCGTACCATCTGACAGTGACAAACGAGTCGATTAAGTCAGGATTTGCGGTCCATGTAATATAGCTAAGCATGAGTCATGATTTTAATGTGGTGCAAATGTAGTAAATAAAAATCGATTCGTAGCAGTTCGGAGGCGGGGAATGTGTTAAAATATGAAAAAATAGATGGCAAACTATTGCATAAGTCAAAAACTACCGCTACCTTTGCAACGCCTTTTGAAAATCGGGGTGTAGCTCAGTTGGTTAGAGTACGCGTCTGGGGGGCGTGAGGTCGCTAGTTCGAGTCTAGTCACCCCGACTAAAAA
>CAYTWG010000056.1:0-14711 GCA_964442005.1 uncultured Bacteroides sp.
ATCACCATGGATCTCCACGCTGACCAGATTCAGGGATTCTTCAATGTTCCCGTCGACCACCTCTACGCTTCGTCGGTGTTCATCCCCTACATCCAGTCGCTCAATCTCGAAAACATGGTTATAGCCACTCCCGACGTAGGCGGTGCAAAACGTGCCAACAACTATGCAAAATATCTCAACGTTCCCCTCGTACTCTGCCACAAACAGCGTGCTAAGGCAAACGTCGTTGCGACAATGACCGTTATCGGTGACGTCAAAGACAAGAATGTGATTCTCGTTGATGACATGGTTGATACAGCCGGAACCATTACCAAGGCTGCCGACCTCATGCTGAGTGAGGGAGCAAAATCAGTACGTGCCCTTGCTTCTCACGCCATCATGAGTGACCCCGCGTCAGAACGCGTTGACAACTCGGGTCTCGTTGAAATGATTTTCACAAACTCAATTCCCTTCTCCAAGGATTGCAAAAAAGCAACCATACTTAGCGTTGCGCGTCTGTTTGCCGATACAATACGCCGCGTTCACGAGAATCAGTCCATATCGTCACAATACCTTATCAAGTAAAGCGACTCACTGACTGTTAACAAACAATATTAAGGAAAGAACCGATACCGTCGCTATCCCGCGGTTCCGGTTCTTTCCTCTTTTTTATTTATCTCACATCTGACAATATACCTCTAAATGAAACTCTCAGCCCGCTACTTCACTGTCCCGGCACTGATGTGCGTTATCTCCCTATCATGTTCTCGTCAACCGTCTGCCCCGTGCAATGAGGATGAACTGACAGCACTGATTAAGGAGTATACGACACAGGCACTCCGTGACTCCATATCCGATTCCCGGTCGCTTGTCATTGATGAATGGATTTACATAGCTACCGGTCGGCTTGACTCGTTAAGGAATTGCTATGAAAAAGAGGGGTTGTTCGTTCCACCTGCGGATGACCGATACACAGACTACGTGATCGACGTCAGCGAATATGAGGATATATTCTATCGAAACTACACTGATGAGCTTTATATCACCGGAGGATTTCACCACCAACCTGATACAATAAAAATCCCACGCGACATTCATATTGATGGGCGTAAAATCCACCGTCATCCTTCAAGTCATCTATCCAAGAACGGATATGCCAACTATTGGCAGCTCGCAGGAGAATATCCGGTCGATTCACGTGTATATTTCTCTCTTTGGTATTTCGCTGAAGGATATATACCCAAAACCGATTCCTACATTGCCGCAGTGAGATACCACTATAACGATTCGGGGATAGAGCTATCTAACGCAAGCATCATATTGCTTGATGATAAGGGAAAATTAGTGGATGAACTTGCCATGCAACCGTATCATGAACTGATGCGTACCATTAACTCACTTTACTGGCAAGAATTTGCCGCACAACATTCCCCCGACGATATCGAAGAGCATATTGATGATGTGGTGCTGTTAGGAGACGGACATGCAGTCGACATTTCGGGATATGAGTATGACAAAGAAGAATTACCCGTTAACTACGGCGATGTTTTCGGTTCCTGGAGATAAAACTTAGAAGTCAATCGAGAGACGGATGTTGAACTGGCGGCGTGTAAGATAATTGGGCACCGCATATTGAATATTATTGACATCAGTCACCCAATAATAAGAACTTACGTTGGAAATATCCAAGAGATTAAAGACGTCAAGTCCGAGCCACACAGATTTTAGCCAACGGTGCATGCCGAGCGAAGGCTGCCCCTCGGCTTTCGGAGATAACAATGCATAGGAAAATCCTATGTCAACTCGCTTGTAAGCCGGCGCACGGAAATAACCTTTGTCTCGACTCCCATGCGGAGCGGTCGTGGGCAATCCGTCAGATAAGATCCCGCGCAGACTGAATTTCAGTTTAGGGAACTTAGGGAAATAGTCTGTAAAATATAACGCGAAACTATAACGCTGATCAGTTGGACGCGGGACATTTACCCCATTCATGTTTTCATTGGTTTTCATAAGAGAGAAACTCACCCATGAGTCGGTGCCCGGGACAAACTGCCCGAACAATTTCATGTCAACACCCATCGTGTAACCTTCAGTTGAATTTTCTCCGGAATACACGATTTTCAGATTATCGATCTCATAGGGGATGAGCCGGTTGAGTTTCTTATAATAAGCTTCACCCGACAGACGGAACGGACGGTTGAACGCTCTGAAAGTATAGTCGGTTCCGGCTATAAAATGGATACTCTGCTGCGACTTTATATCTTTATTGAGTTCAATGACAGTATTACCCGCCCCATCCTCAACCGGACGTCGGTATTCCTTATAGAACGGTGACTGATAATAGATCCCTGTTGCAACACGGAATGTCCAATTATTATTACGCTCGGGAACAAAAGCCACATTAACGCGCGGACTGAAAAGAAATTCCCGGTTGAAATCCCAGTAAGACAGTCTGATTCCACCGTTAAAAGAGAAGTATCCCGACGTCGTAGAAAGTCGATAGGTATCTTGAGCGAAAAGCGCAAAACGTGTTGTCGAGAAATTCTGACGCGAAGTCAGATTGTAGATCATCTGTATGTTTTCCCCGGTGGAAGGGAGTGTAAAGCCAGCCGAGTCACGCAATTCCCATTCACGGGTACGGTCATGGACAGTCTCGTTATTCAGAGTGAGACCATAACTGAGATTATGGTTATTAATGCCCGTATTACCTTTAAGCGCGAGCGAAAACACAGAAATCTTAAGGCGGTTACGCGCATGTTCATGATAGCGCCCTACCCCAAGCTCACCGCCTATCGCGTTGTCAGAGTTACCGCCGCCGGTAGTACCCGCCTGATCAAGCCAGTATTCGCCAGAAATATCATAAGCGACAAGTTCGTTTGTCAGATACCCTGATGCAAGTAAAGAAAAATCGGTTGCAGCTGACGAACGAAAATTTATGTTCAGTCCTCCGAAATAGGTCTCAAACCGATCCTTCTCCTGTCCATCGAAATAAACTTTAAACTGCTTGGCATCATCACTTGTTCCAAAGTTAGTGGTACGATTTGCCGGGATAAACTTATAGTTGTTAATCGCTATGTTGCCAAGAAATGAAATTTTCCATTTCGGTGAAATCTTATATACAAGATTAGTCTGATAATCAAAGAAATTTGGATCATATTCTCCCTTGGTATCCATCGAGCTGAGGAGACTTGAATTGCGTTTATAACGTATTCCGTGAAGTTGGGAGAAGTGACGGGAGTTGGTACCGATCGCAAGGCTTCCACCCATCAGGCTGAGAGATAAAGCTCCTTCAAACGCTTCAGGCTCACGATAGGTAATGTCAAGCACTGATGACATTTTATCACCATACTCGGCGCCATAACCTCCGGTGGAAAACCCGATAGCTCCGACCATATCAGGATTAATAATACTCAGACCCTCCTGCTGACCTGACGTCACAAGCTGAGGGCGGTAAACCTCCACTCCATTTATATATACGCTGTTCTCATCATATGTACCTCCACGGACAGAGTACTGCGATGACATTTCATTATTGGAGTTTACACCGGCAAGAGTGGTTAACAGAGCTTCCACACTTCCGCCCGAAACATCGGGAGAACGGCGCAGATTATCAGTAGACAACGATTGCATGGTACCTGTCTGTTTACGGAAATCCGTAACCTCCAGTTCAGCTAATTCATTGGACGACGGTTCCATCCTGACGTTGAGCGTCACATCACCTTTCGCATCAATAATCTGACGCGACAACTCTTTATAACCGATATACGAGAACACGACTTTAATTGTGTCCTGTTCATGAGTCGTAACCGTATAGTCACCGTCAAGCCCCGAATTGGTTCCTACGGCTGTCCCGTCGATGCGTACCGTGACAAACTCAAGCGGATTATTCTCAAGGTCAGTCACTTTTCCGTGAATCCTGACCTGAGAGTGTGCCGCAAAAGCAGTCAAAGCTATAATTAAAAGAATTATATATCTAATCTTTATCATCAGCAGTCAATTGTGATAATACTTGAGAGTACAAAATTTATAACGACAAAATCAGCTTTTAATTATAATTAGTAACCATAAAATAGCTAAATTTGCCCTATGATTATAACCTTTTGTTATACTTAATATGGCTGACTGGATAAAACTTTCTATACCTCATCTTGCAGGAAATGAAAACCGATATGCTTCCGACGCAATCGAATCAACATGGATTGTACCGCTCGGTCCCTATGTCGACCGTTTTGAACATGTGTTAGGCGACTATCTCGGCTGCGACAATGTTGTGGCGCTCAGCAGCGGCACGGCAGCAATCCATCTCGGACTTGCAATGCTCGGCGTAGCGAAAGGAGACGAGGTGATATGCCAGTCATTGACATTCTCGGCATCGGCAAATCCAATTGTGTACCTCGGCGCAACACCGGTATTTGTCGACAGCGAACCGGAAACGTGGAACATAGACCCGGTTTTGCTTGAAGAAACCATCATCGACCGTATCAAGATCACCGGGAAGAAACCTAAGGCAATCATACCGGTGCATCTCTACGGGATGCCCGTCAGGATGGACGAAGTGATGGAGATTGCGCAACGATACGACATCCCTGTGCTCGAGGACGCTGCCGAAGCACTCGGGTCGGAATATCGTGGTAAAAAGTGCGGCACAATAGGCAACTACGGAGCGTTGAGTTTCAATGGCAATAAAATGATTACTACTTCGGGAGGAGGGGCACTTATCTGCCCCGATGCCGACACGGCAGCCCGAGTGAAGTTTCTTTCGACCCAGGCTCGTGAGAACCGCCCCTACTATTATCATGAGACAATAGGCTATAACTACCGTTTGAGTAACGTCAGCGCGGCAATAGGTTGCGCTCAAGCCGAAGCACTTTCCGACCGTGTGGCACGACGCCGCTCTATCTGTCAACTCTACGCCGAGGGATTTGCCGATTGCGAGAAAGTGCGGATTCACAACAATCCGTCAACTGACTATAATTCCAATTTCTGGTTGTCAACATTACAGTTTGCTGACAATATAATTCCAGAGACGATACGTCAGCAACTGATGGAAAATAAAATAGAAACACGAGCCGTGTGGCGCCCGATGCACATGCAATCGGTATTTGCCGAATGTCCATATTACGGTGGAGATGTATCAGACCGACTGTTTGAACATGGACTTTGTCTGCCAAGCAGCTCCACTCTCAACGACAGCGATGTCATGCGTGTCATCGATACCATCAAGAATATAATAAAGTAAACAGATCGACCGGCTACTGATGAATCTGATAGCACTTGACCTTGACGACACTCTCTACAAGGAGATTGACTTCCTGCACTCAGGCTACCGCGAGATAGCACGACAACTGTCGGCTGACTTCGGGCTTGACTACAATGTGATGTACGACATGATGATTCATCCACGAAACAATGCTTTTGACGATCTCGACATGTATCTGCGACAGCATGATGTTCCCTCAGACATAAACATAAGTTGGATGGTAAACGTGTATCGAATCCACTATCCTGACATAAAACTCGACAACGAGACCGAACATACACTAAAATTACTTGCCGGATTCCCTGAAAACCGACTTGCCATTATAACCGACGGACGAATTACAACACAACAAGCCAAGATAGATGCACTCGGACTACATCGCTTTATAGAACCGGAGCTGATATCTATTTCAGAATCAATCGGGGCGAAAAAGAGCAAAAAGTTTCCGTTTGAACGAATGATGTCACTCAATCCCGACTGCGACAAGTTTTACTACATAGGTGACAATCCAGCAAAAGATTTCTATTGGGCTAACAAACTGGGATGGACAACCATACAGCTTAATGACGACGGACGGAACATTCAGAAACAGAATATTGTCATCCCCTCCCCCTACCGCGCCAGACACTCCATCAACACGATCTCTGACCTCCAGAAAATAATTTGACACCGAGTGCATGGATACAATTTAGACGTATCCATAGCCCATGGCGTATTAAACTGAATGCAACTTATAACCGGAAATATCATTGTGCCGGATAAAAAAAACTGCCTGACACGTAGGTGACAGGCAGTTTTTTTATCTTTTAACTTAACAGGGATGAATTACTTTCCGCCGATAGAGTCAGAAACGGTCAGACGAGCACGACCTTTAGCACGACGACGAGCAAGCACCTTGCGACCATCGGGAGTTGACATTCTTTCACGGAAACCATGTTTGTTAATTCTTTTCTTGTTAGAAGGTTGAAATGTTCTTTTCATTGCCGTATATTATTTTTTCGATTATTATTCACAATTTCGGAGTGCAAATTTATAGTTTTTTTTTCAGATAAGCAAGTATCAACGATAAAAACAGTCAAATTTACACTTATTTATACCTTAATTAATCCAAATCAAGGGGTACGATACCTATTCCGGGGCGAGAATTAAGCGTTATTTTACCGTTTACAATCTTCATTCCGTCAAAACAGTCATTAGCGATCAGAAGGTTGCCGTCAAGATCAGCCCAGTCAGCAAGCGGAGACAACTGCGCAGCCGCAGAGACAGCACACGAGGTCTCGGTCATACAGCCTACCATTACTTTCATGCCCAATCCACGAGCAAGAGTCATCATGCGATAAGCCTCATGCAGTCCGGTGCTTTTCATCAATTTAATATTAATACCGTCATATACACCGTAAGCACGGCTCACATCGGGCAAACGCTGCAAAAATTCGTCAGCAATAATAGGCAATGGACTACGCTCACGCAACCAAGCAGTCTCATCAATCATTTCTTTGGGCATCGGCTGCTCGACAAACATGCAGTTACGTTCAGAAAGCCATTCGCACATTTCAAGGGCGAGATGTTTGTCTTTCCAGCCCTGATTGGCATCGACACAAAGCGGTCGGTCAGTTTTTTCCCTGATTATATTGACCAACTCCTTGTCATTATCAAGACCCATCTTTACTTTCAGCACATTATAAGGCGATGCCTCATCGACTTTACGCCGAACAATCTCGGCGGTATCAATTCCTATTGTAAACGAAGTATCAGGCGTTTTCCCTGGGTCAAGTCCCCATATACGATACCACGGCTGTCCCATGATTTTACCAAGAAGGTCATAGAGCGCGATGTCGACCGAAGCTTTTGCCGCTCTGTTGTCGGGAGCTACAGAGTCCATGTAATCATGTATTTCATCAAGACGGAACGGATCATTAAACTGAGTCAGGTCAAGACTCCCGAGAAAACAGCACACAGATTCTACCGATTCACCAAGATAAGGGGGCATCGATGCCTCGCCATATCCTACAATTCCGTCATACTCAATCTGCACCTGAACATCCGGGGTAGTCGTGCGGCTATATGAAGCAAGATTGAACGAGTGCAGCAACTTAAGCTCATAAGGATAAAACGACAGATTGAGTCTGCCGCTACGTCCGGGACGTTCAGACTTATACATCTTCCCTTCCGCAAAAAGGGACTCGGGTACAAACAATGAAGCTGCTCCAAGCGCACTTGTAACAATAAACTTCCTACGGTCGATCTTCATATATCAAAAATACCATGGATGGTTCAACAATGCCGTAATACCTTCGCTACCAACTGCACCTACGATCCTCACAGCCTTTACAAAACGATTATCAGCGGCATACAACGGAGAAAGCGGGTTGAGAGAATTTCGCTTAACACGTCCTGATGAATGGACGTAACAGCTATCCCTGTCATAAATACCTACATGATTTATACGCCCGGTCTCCGGATCGCCGAAGAAAACCAGATCTCCGGCTGACAGTGCAGTTTCACCAGGAACGATTTCGATACCATTAGCTGCCTGCTGCGACGCATCACGCTGTAATATAATATTCTCACCGAGATAACACACCTTTACGAGACCGGAACAATCCATACCTCGCGCCGTGGTTCCACCCCACAAATAGGGCATTCCCATAAAACCGAGGGCGGTGTCCACTACACGCTCACAATCCGGCTCATCTTTACCTTCCAGTAATGAAATATCCTCCAACCGGGCATAACCGTTTCTGCCGTCGGGCAACGTGACTGCAACCGATTGACCGACAGTATCACCGACTTCAACAATTGCCGTATAGATAAGGTCGGAAACGATATCGCGCACATCATGCCCATCAGCCGATGACATAACTTTACCCGGAGCTACCGATGAAACAACACCTCGGCGAGCTGAACGCCAATGCGACATATCCGTCTCTGTTTTACAGATCATCCCATTACCTATTACATATCCTCGATATCCTTCCGGCGACTCGACAAGCCACCATGAACCGTCAGAATCCAATAGACGGAGCGGTGTGCCCATGACCACCTGCGAGACCAATTCACTGCCATGACGCGGCTCGGCACGCATGCAAGCGACCGTGAGCTTCACATGCCCCCACTCGACCGACGGCTCTTCTCCCCTTGCAATCAAAGGGAAAAGAGCCGTCAAAACGTAAAACAATGCAATAATATATCGCATAAATGTAATTTCAGAAAATACTATTCCGAATCAGATCATTGAGGCGATAACAGCCTTAATACGATCGGCAAGCGCTTCAGCTTCAGCCATAGTATGCGCTTCGGAATAGATACGTATAATAGGTTCGGTATTGGATTTACGAAGATGCACCCATGAATCTTCAAAGTCAATCTTCACACCGTCAATATCAGTAATCTTTTCATCGGCAAACTGTTTCTTAACAGCAAGAAGTATCGCATCAACATCAATCGCAGGCGTAAGCTCCATCTTATTCTTGGCGATAGCATAGGCTGGATAAGTCTTTTTCAGTTCGCTGACTTTTTTGCCTGACTTAGCAAGAAGTGTAAGGAACAGAGCCACACCGACAAGAGCATCACGCCCATAATGAGAAGCGGGATAAATGACACCGCCATTACCCTCACCGCCTATCACAGCTCCGGTCTCTTTCATCTTGGTCACGACATTGACCTCTCCGACAGCAGCAGCATTATAGTCACATCCATGTTTAACCGTAACGTCACGGAGCGCTCTCGACGAACTGAGATTAGACACTGTTGAACCGGGAGTATGAGAAAGCACATAATCGGCAACTGCAACAAGAGTGTATTCCTCGACAAACATCTCGCCGTCCTCCATTACAATTGCAAGACGATCGACATCAGGATCGACAACAAATCCAACATCGGCAATACCTCTCTTCATCAGATCAGAAATCTGAGTAAGATTTTCAGGTATCGGTTCGGGAGTATGAGCAAAACGTCCTGACGGATCGCAATTAAGTTCAATCACATTTTTAACACCAAGAGCCCGGAGAAGCTGCGGAATGACAATACCGCCAACCGAATTGACGGCATCGACTGCAACAGTAAAGTCAGCAGCCTTAATAGCATCGACATCTACAAGTTCAAGGGCAAGCACCTTATCGATGTGCTTTTTATTATAGGTGTTGTTGACATATTCTTTACCAAGCGAGTCAACGTCAACAAATTCAAGATCATCATTCTCAGCAATGGCAAGCACCTCTTTACCCTCGGCATCATTCAGGAACTCACCGCGATGGTTAAGCAACTTCAACGCGTTCCATTGTTTAGGATTATGCGATGCAGTCAGAATAATACCGCCACATGCTTCTTCCTCAACCACGGCAATTTCAGTTGTAGGAGTTGACGCCAGACCGATATTGACAACATCGAATCCCATACCCATAAGGGTAGCTACGACGATCTTATCGACCATAGTGCCTGACAGACGGGCATCACGACCAACAACAATCACGTTGGAATCACATGGCGACGACTTGCGGATAAAAGTAGCATACGCTGCTGTAAATTTCACAATGTCGAGAGGACTCAATCCGTCCCCGGGACGTCCTCCGATAGTACCTCTGATACCCGATATAGATTTAATCAATGACATAGATATAACTTTTTAAAGAAATTATAACATACAAGATTACCGACTGACACTCACACTATAAGCAATCAGCCGGGATGAATCTTATCAATTGCTCAATGCACGGAAATAGCGTATGGTATAAAGATAGGGATTTACTGATGCAATCTCATTGGTAAAGCCAAGTTGCGACTTGACGATGAGATTAACCTCACAATCTATCCCAAGATAGATTAACGGCATCTGAATACCTGAGCCATACTGCGTCGAGCTTGACAAAGTGGTATTTCCATAACGGAAACTGACAGAACCCGACGCCATATTATTGGCATTTCCCTCGGCATACAGTTCACCATCACTATAATAATATGAAAGATTATAGCGCATGAACCGGACATATATGAGTTCGTCAAGCGATACTTTCATTGTTTCTCGATCGCCGGGACGTATAACCTGCATGTAGGCGTTACCCTCATCATCAAGCTGATAGAACGGAGCGTCAGGACCTGTCTCAAAAACGGTGTCTGAAGGAATCTCTGTCTCGACACGAAAATTGGAAAGATAAAGATTGACAGCCTTGTTTTCGTCAGAAAGTAACTCGGCATAACTCTTTCTATCACTACATGACACGAGCGACACGACAACCATCGAAATAACAGCTGCGGATGCGATATATTTTTTAAAAAAATTCATTGTGATCGGTTTACTATAATTTTACAATTCAATTCTTATTTTTTAAGGTATTGGTCATTCTCATCAAGAGTCGACATGAAACGTTCGACACACTCTTCCATAGTCCCGAAAAACTCACCACCGGCAGCATTTTTATGTCCGCCGCCGTTGAAATATTGCTCGCATATACGGTTAACAGCAAAATCGCCTTTACTACGTGCCGATACCTTTATATAATTACTCTCTTCGCGCAGGAAAAACGAGTAGCGTATGTCGGGAATACTCAACGGGATGTTTACCAGACTCTCTGTATCACCCTTCTGATAACCAAAACGGTTTAGTTCTTCACGCGTAAGAGTGATAAGAGCTGCCTTATGGTCTTCCAAGAGAAGCATTTTTTCACTGACCGCATAGCCGTTAAGACGCAAACGAGAAGGTGTGTTAGAATTTATTATCTGGGTATAAAGGCGATCTTTATCGACACCACGACGCACGAGTTCAGCAACAATCTCATATAGATCGGGATTATTGGAATTGTACGAGAAATTGCCCGTATCGGTCATCATGCCCGCATATATACATGTTGCAATCTTCTTGTCAATCTGCGGCAACAGACCGAGATCGCAAAAGACACGAAATATGAGTGCAGATGTCGACGATTCTTCAGGATGAGAAATGACGATATCGGGAAAATCCTCAGGAAAAAGATGGTGATCTATCATTACCTTCTTGGCGGTTGCATGTGAAAGCAGATCACCCAGACGGTCTATACGCTTTATAGCGTTGTAATCTAAGCAGAAAATCAGGTCTGCTTCATTAAAAAGTTTAACCGCAAAATCCTCATAACGAGTATAAGGCAGCACGTCTTTTGCTCCGGGGAGAACCAGCAGATTCTTAGGCAACAGATCGGGGGTAACCACCCGTGCCGACTTACCGAGCGAGTCAAGCATGTGACATAATGCGAGCGATGACCCTATTGCATCGCCGTCAGGCGAGATATGGCATGTTATAACGACGTTATGACACTGAGCCAGAAGTCGTGACAACTCGGAGATTTTCTTTTTATCAATAATACGTGAAATCATGTCGACTGATTTATCAAGTTGCAAAGATAGCATTTTTAACCGTCAGCAGCAAGTTAATTTTAATTAAGAGCTTTATTACGAGCTTTTACGGATAAAAAAAGAGAGCGGGCGCGACTCCCAGCTTAAAAAGAATCACGCCCGACAAGATTAAGAAAAAAGGAAACCGCACACTATTACGCCTTGCTGACGTAATAATGTAATCTTTCAGTACAAAATATGTTATTCCAAAATTTTACAATCAGTCGATTTGCATTATTTAATCAATGCCGTCCATGCCTTGATACGGTCACCCGTCATGACAGGATGATTCACCTCGTCGATCAGCAGACCGACAATCTTTCCGTCCTTTTCAGCAGGAGTGCGATCATAGTGATAACCATCAGTATTGAACGGCGCTATAAATTCGGCTCCAGTACGCTGCAATCGATCGTAAAGAATTCCTACAGCCCCGCAGAACGTGTCGCTCATTGTCTCATCGCCACATCCAAACAGAGCGATTTTCTTACCGTTCAAGGCAAGCATTTCAAGTCCGTCGAGAAAGTCCACCCAGTCATCCTGTAATTCCCCGCTTCCCCAAGTGCTTGATCCAAGCACAAGAATATCATAATCTCCAACTGCAGAGGGAGCTGTTTCCGCTACATTGTGCACATCAGCATCAGCTACCCCGAGCGCCTCGGCTATGCGACCGGCGACTTCAGCAGTTGTACCGGTGGTTGATCCATAAAATACACCAATATGTTTCATATCGTTAAAGTTTGTTTTATACTACCAACAACATTACCCCGGTTAAAGTTCACCGATGATGTAATAACCGATAAATAAATCTTAATTCATAAAAAATTCAGAAAAGAGAAAAAAGGAAAAAATATTTCAAAAAAAGCATAATTAAGTTTCTCCTTTGCATTCATTTTTTGTAATTTTGCACTTTGAAATTTCATATAATAAATCGATTTACAATGTCAGAGGTAAAAAAAATCAAAACGGCTCTCATCTCCGTCTTTCATAAAGATGGGCTTGACGAAATACTCGCACTTCTCCATGCCGATGGAGTAAAATTTCTCTCAACAGGTGGTACTCAATCATTTATTGAAAGTTTGGGCTATCCATGCGCGGCAGTAGAAGATCTTACCGGCTATCCTTCAATACTTGGCGGACGAGTAAAAACGCTTCATCCCAAAGTGTTTGGCGGAATTCTCAACCGCCGCGAACATGACGGAGACCGCAAGCAGATTGCCGAGTTTGATATACCTGAGATTGATCTGGTGATTGTCGATTTATATCCGTTTGTCAAGACTGTGAAATCAGGTGCGTCAGAAAGCGACATTATCGAAAAAATCGATATAGGCGGTATCTCCCTTATCCGTGCCGCTGCAAAGAACTACAATGACGTCATCATTGTAGCGTCAAAAGATCAGTACACTCCGCTCCGCGACATGCTGAAAGAGAGTGGCGCACAGTCGACCCTCGCTCAGCGACGCTGGTTTGCCAAAGAAGCATTTGCAGTATCATCGGGCTACGACAGTGCCATCTTTAACTACTTTGACGGTGGTGACATGTCGGCTCTGCGTGTCGCTCTTGACGGAAGCAAGACAATGCGCTACGGAGAGAATCCCCATCAGCAGGGATATTTCTTCGGCAATTTTGACGAGATGTTCACTCAACTTCACGGAAAGGAAATATCCTACAACAACCTCCTCGACATTGACGCTGCTGTATCGCTGATTGCTGAATTTAATACTCCGACATTTGCTGTTCTTAAGCACAACAATGCCTGCGGTCTCGCCTCACGCAATACTGTAGCCGAGGCTTGGAAGGATGCTCTTGCCGGTGATCCCGTCTCTGCTTTCGGCGGGGTCCTTATAACCAACTGCAACATTGACGCCGCAACAGCTGAGGAAATAAACAAGATATTCTTTGAAGTAATAATCGCGCCCTCTTATGACCAGGAAGCGCTCGATATACTTTTCCAGAAGAAAAACCGTATTGTGCTTGTACAGAAGAAGCCCAACGACAGCAAGCTTCAGTTCCGTTCAATCCTTAACGGTGCGCTTGTACAGGATCGTGACCTGAAGGTAGAGACTCCCGAAGACCTCAAGACTGTAACAGTCGAAGTCCCGACAGACGCACAGATCGCTGACATGCTCTTTGCCAACAAGATTGTAAAGCACAGCAAGAGCAATGCAATCGTTCTTGCCAAGGATAACCAGCTTCTTGCAAGCGGTGTCGGTCAGACCTCACGTGTCGATGCACTGAAACAGGCGATTGCCAAAGCTCAGTCGTTCGGATTTGATCTCAACGGCGCTGTAATGGCGTCAGATGCATTCTTCCCCTTCGCTGACTGCGTGGAGATTGCGGGCAATGCCGGTATCAAAGCTGTCATCCACCCCGGAGGCTCAATCCGCGACAACGAGTCAGTGGAATATTGCGACAAAAACGGTATTGCAATGGTAATGACCGGATTCCGTCATTTTAAACACTGATTTTTCCAACAACCGAACTAATTGTCAAACCGTAATTCATCGGTATAAAAAGACTCTTTTTTACACCGATGAATTCAATTATTAAATACAGAAATATCTAAATGAGATTATTTTCTCTAACAAAAGAAATAGCCATTGACCTGGGTACTGCAAACACCATCATTATCCACAATGACAAAATCGTGATTGACGAACCGTCAATCGTGGCGCTCGACAAGCGTACTGACAAACTCATAGCTGTCGGTAAAGAGGCTCAGCAGATGGAAGGAAAGGAGCATGAAGGCATACGCACCGTGCGTCCCCTCCGCAAAGGTGTCATCGCCGACTTTAACGCAGCCGAACTCATGATACGCGGACTTGTCAAGAAAGCGAGTTCCAAGAGCAACTGGTTCTCGCCGTCGCTCCGCATGGTTGTCGGCATCCCTTCAGGATCGACCGAGGTAGAGATTCGTGCCGTGCGCGACTCGTCAGAACATGCCAACGGTCGTGATGTGTACATGATCTACGAACCGATGGCTGCCGCACTCGGAATCGGTCTTGATGTAGAAGCTGCCGAAGGCAACATGATTGTTGATATAGGTGGTGGTACGACTGAGATTGCCGTTATATCGCTCGGCGGTATCGTCACCAACAAGTCGATACAGATT
>CAYTWG010000057.1:0-14324 GCA_964442005.1 uncultured Bacteroides sp.
ATGTCACTTTCAATTCTCCTCCAGTAGGGACGCGATGCATCGCGTTAACCGCCGCCCCGAAAAAATCCGCGCATAACATATTGGATAATAACGCGATACATCGCGTCCCTACCGGCGGACAATCGTTCAGTATGCGGCATGGGAGCGGCACGGGGAAGAGATTTCGATGTGGTAATACCGTGCCGTAGGGACGCGATGAATCGCGTTAACTGCCGCCTTTGCAAAAATCAACACATAACACCTTTGATATTAACGCGATACATCGCGTTATTACTGGCGGACAATCGTTCAGTATGCGGCATGGGAGCGGCACGGAGAAGAGTTTTCGATGTGGTAATACCGTACAATGGGCATGACGCCATTAATTACGACGTGGCGGGGGATGGATAATGCACAAGCCGTGACAGGGGGCATCATGTTTTCTGAGCCATGCAAAACATCGGGATATGACGTTGCGCAGTGGTCAAGTGTATTATCATGTTAGGAATTATTTGTAAATTTGCAGTGACGTTTAAGCGCAAAAAATGATATAAAGATGAGTATAACTATATTAGGCATAGAATCGTCCTGTGATGACACGAGTGCGGCTGTCATACGTGACGGCGTGCTTCTAAGCAATGTCATAGCCGGGCAGAAAGTGCATGAGGAATATGGCGGCGTGGTGCCCGAGCTTGCCTCGCGCGCCCATCAGCAGAACATAGTGCCGGTGGTCGACACGGCTCTCCGCCGTGCCGGGATAGAGAAACATGAGCTTGATGCGATAGCATTCACCCGCGGACCGGGACTGCTCGGATCACTGCTCGTAGGCACGTCGTTTGCCAAAGGTCTGTCACTGGGACTGCGTATCCCTATTGTTGACGTAAATCACCTTCACGGTCACGTACTGTCGCATTTCGTGCGCCGGAATCCCGACGACAAGGTGCCTGAATATCCGTTCCTCTGCCTGCTTATCTCGGGAGGGAACTCTCAGCTCGTGCTCGTGCGCAACTACGATGACATGGAGATACTGGGACAGACAATCGATGACGCAGCGGGCGAGGCTTTCGACAAGTGCGCCAAAGTGATGGGACTCCCCTACCCCGGAGGTCCTCACATCGACCGTCTTGCCGCCGAGGGTGACGCGACGCGGTTTAAGTTTGCCAAACCCCACATCGCGGGACTTGACTACAGTTTCAGCGGACTCAAGACATCATTTCTCTACACCTTGCGCGACGCTGTCAAGACCGACCCCGATTTCATCGAGAAAAACATAGCCGACCTTGCAGCATCGCTGCAAAAGACCATCATCGACATCCTCATCGACAAGCTCGACAAAGCTGTCAGACAGACGGGAGTCAAAACGGTAGCGATAGGTGGAGGCGTGTCGGCAAACTCGGGAGTGCGCAACGCCGTAGCCGAATACTGCAAACGTCGCGGGCTGACTGCCTTCATCCCCGAACGTGCCTTCACGACCGACAATGCCGCGATGGTTGCCATAGCGGGTTACTACAAGTATCTCGCCAAAGATTTCTGCCCCTACGACGCGGCGCCCTACGCCCGCGTGGGAGTATAAACATAATAAACCACAACACTGCACGATAAAAATGATAAAAGTTGCTGTCATAACTATCGGAGACGAACTGCTCATAGGGCAAGTCACCGACACCAACTCGGGAGACATAGCCCGCACGATAGCTCCCGCCGGATGGACAGTGAGCGAGGTGATGACGGTGCATGACGATGCCGACGCGATATACGAAGCAATCGACCGAGCCATGAGCCGCGCCGACATAGTGATCACGACCGGAGGTCTCGGACCGACGAAAGATGACATCACCAAAGGGGTGATGTGCCGCTATTTCGGCGGTCGGATGCGTCACGACGAGGAGGTTGCAAGCCACGTCAGAGACATATTCAGTCGCCGCGGACTGGTGATGAACGCGCTGACCGAGAGCCAGGCTATGGTGCCCGACAGCTGCACTGTGGTGCCCAACGAGCTCGGGACAGCACCGATCATGTGGTTTGAGCGCGACGGGAAGGTGCTTGTCGCCATGCCGGGAGTGCCGTTTGAGACGCGCCACGCACTTGCCGCCGAGGTGTTCCCGCGGCTGCTTGAACGATTCCATGACAACACGACAGTAATGCACCGCACTCTGCTGCTTACGGGTATCAGCGAGTCGGATCTCGCCGAGCGCCTCGACAGTTGGGAGAGCGCTCTGCCCGAACATCTCCACATAGCCTATCTGCCTCAACAAGGATATATAAAACTCCGGTTCGATGCCACAGGCACCGACAGCGACTCGCTGCGAGCCGATCTCGACCGCTGCTGTGACCATATAATAAAAACGTTTACCGGCAACGTGTTTGCCACCGACGACGTGACTCCCGCCGAACGACTTATCGGTCTGCTCCGCGAACGTGGACTGACGGTGTCGTCGGCTGAAAGCTGCACGGGGGGCAACATAGCCCATAAAATCACCTCGGTAGCAGGCAGTTCAGCCGTCTACAACGGGAGCATCGTCAGCTACTCCAACGACGTGAAACACCGGCTATTAGGCGTCAGCGAGGAGACTCTCGAACGTTACGGTGCCGTCAGCGAGCCGGTAGTCAGCGAAATGGTCGAGGGTGTTACCCGGGCGACCTGTACCGACTGTGCCGTAGCGACATCGGGCATCGCAGGTCCGGGAGGAGCGACCGAGGGCAAACCGGTGGGGACTGTGTGCATCGCCGTGAAAACTCCCGACGGCATCGAAACGCGCACCCATCACTTTCCGGGCGACCGCGGACGCGTCATCGAACGCGCATCGACTGTCGCAATCATATCCCTTATATTAAAACTTCAATAATCAAAATGACTGATTCAAGCATAGAGCTGCACGACGCCTGGGACAGGGAACATCTGTGGCACCCCTATACATCGACCATCGACCCGCTGCCCACCTACATGGTCGACCACGCCGACGGAGTAAGGATATATCTTGCCGACGGGACTGCACTTATTGACGGAATGTCGTCATGGTGGGCGGTCATCCACGGATACAACAATCCCGACATAAACCGTGCCGCCAAAGCTCAGATCGACAAGATGTCGCACGTGATGTTCGGCGGGCTGACCCACACCCCCGCAATCGAGCTCGGACGCATACTGCTGTCAATGGCGCCTCCGTCGATGCACAACATTTTCTATGCCGACTCAGGATCGGTAGCTGTCGAAGTAGCGATGAAAATGGCTGTACAGGCTGCAATATCGCGCTCGGGAGGCGATCACCGCAAGACCGACTTCGTCACTATCCGTTCAGGCTATCACGGCGACCCGGTGACAGGTATGCACGGAGCCTTTGGGTCGGCGCTGCCGGTACGTTTCTTCGCGCCGCAGCCCGCGTCGCGGTTTGACGGAGAGTGGAACCCTGATGACATCAGACCGCTTGAGGAACTGATGGAGCGCCATCACGACACACTCGCGGCAATGATACTCGAGCCGGTAGTGCAGGGCGCCGGAGGAATGTGGTTTTATCATCCGCAATATCTTAGAGAAGCGCGGCGGCTGTGTGACCGCTACGGCATCTACCTTATATTTGACGAGATAGCGACCGGTTTCTGGCGCACGGGAAAACGATTTGCATGGGAACACGCCGGTGTCGAACCCGACATCATGTGTATCGGCAAGGGGCTGACCGCCGGGTACATGACAATGAGCGCCGTGCTGACAACCGCCGAAGTAGCCGACACGATTTCGCGCGGCGAGGCGGGCGTCATGATGCACGGACCGACATTCATGGGTAATCCGCTCGCATGCGCGGTGGCAATCGAGTCGCTGCGGTTGCTTGAGCGACAGGACATGTCATCGCGTGTCGCCCACCTTGAAAGCGAGATGAAACGCCTGCTTGCACCGGCACGGGAATTTGACGGAGTCGCTGATGTCAGAGTGCTCGGGTCAATCGGCGTGGTCGAGATGAAAGAGCCGGTCAATGTCGGCGAGTTTCAGAAAGAATGTGTCAGACGCGGAATATGGGTGCGCCCCTTCGGACGAAATGTCTACATCATGCCCCCTTACATCATCAGCGATGCCGACCTGGAGTATCTGACAACCAATATGCTTGACATAATACGTTGACATGGACTTCCAATCCTACATATCAGGTTTAAAGCAATCGGGCAATTTCAGGAGCATACCGAGCGGACATGACGACCGCGCATTGACCGACTTCTCGACCAATGACTATCTCGGACTCGCATGCCGGGCTGATCTCCAGCAGGAATTTATAGAAAGCGGGATAGTGTCGTCGGCTCCGTTCTCATCATCGGCGTCACGGCTCCTCGCATCGGCTCAGGCTCACCACACAGCTCTTGAAGAACGGCTCGGGGAGCTATATCACCGGGATATTCTGCTCTTCAACAGCGGTTATCATGCCAATACCGGGCTGATCCCGGCTCTGACCGACAGCCGGACACTGATCATTGCCGACAAACTGGTGCATGCGAGCATCATCGACGGCATCATGCTGTCGAAATGCCGGTTCTCGCGTTTTCGCCATAACGACATGGATCATCTGGAGTCGATGCTCGAACGCGCCGGCGACGAGAGAGCCGACTGTCTCGTCATCGTCGAAAGCATCTACAGCATGGACGGCGACAGCGCCGACATCGAGCGTCTGATAGCCATCAAACGGCGGTTTCCCGAGATAATGCTGTATATCGACGAGGCTCATGCATTTGGAGTCGTCGGCGAGAAAGGACTCGGACTCGCGGCGTCATCGTCAGAGCCTGAAGCTTTTGACGTCATAGTGGGAACACTCGGCAAGGCGGCAGCCTCGACGGGTGCATTCTGCGCCGTCTCGCCGCTGCTGCGCGACGTAGCCGTAAACCGTGCCCGCAGTTTCATTTTCTCCACCGCGCTCCCTCCGGTCAACTCGGCATGGACACTCTTCCTGCTCGACCGCATGGTTGAAATGGACGCCGAGCGCCGTCATCTCGCCGCGCTCTCCCGACATCTGCACCAAGTAATCACTCCCCACACGACATTTCCTGTCACCCCGAGCCACATACAACCGCTTGTCACGGGCGATGCCGTCAAAGCGCTGGAACTGTCACGGCAGCTTCTCGAGCGCGGATTCAAAGTCTTGCCGATACGCACCCCGACCGTCCCGCCCGGAACAGAGCGGCTGCGGTTCAGCCTCAGCGCGGCAATGAACGAAGCGTCAATCGATAAACTCGCCATCACGTTAAACGAAATCATGAGTGACAGTCTATGAATCTGAGTTTCATAAATAGAGGAGACAACAGGCGGCTGATACTGATTTTTGCCGGTTGGGGAATGGATGCAAATCCATTTCGCGGACTTGTCAGAGAGGGCTACGACATAGCTGTCGCATGGGACTACACGACCGAGGACTTCGACTTTTCCGCTCTGCGACACTACCGCGAGGTAGTAGTCATCGCCTGGTCGCTCGGAGTCTACGAAGCATCACGGTTGCTGCCCGGGTCGGGGCTCGACGTGACGCTGACTGTCGCTGTCAACGGCACCATGACTCCCGTCGATGACCGGCGCGGCATCCCGGTCGCAGTGTTTGACGGCACGCTCGCCACCCTGAGCGATGCCTCGCTGCGCAAATTCAACCGACGTATGTGTGGCTCGACCGAGCGATTAGCAACATTCGACGCGGCACGTCCCGACCGCACACTTGAGAGTCTGAGATCCGAACTTGCCGCTATCGGTGACCGTGCCAAATCGACTCCCGCGCCACACTACAACTGGGACATTGCCATCATCGGCACAGCCGACCACATATTTCCGGCAGCCGGTCAGACCGAGGCGTGGAGCGGCACCCGATGTGACATACTGCCGGAAACGCCACATATCGTGGACTTTCAATCGCTGATAGACCGCTACACCGTCGACAAGGAACTCGTGGCGGCACGATTCCTCTCCACCCGCGAGAGCTACGGGTCAGAAGCATCGGTGCAACGCCGCGTCGCCGAGCGGCTTGTGTCGCTATGGCACAGTCATCTGCCGCGACGCCGATATGCCGCCGGAGTAGAAATCGGAGCCGGGACAGGCATCCTGACTCATCTTTATCTGCGTGACACGGATATCGACCGTCTGGAACTGTGGGATATAGCCGGAGTCAACATAAACCACTTATCCCCTGAAGTCAAGACCGTCACCGCCGACGCCGAGACACAGTTTCCGTCACTCGCCGATGCATCGGTCGACCTGCTCGTCTCCTCGTCGACCCTCCAGTGGTTCAACTCTCCCGCGGCGTTTCTGCGCAAAGCCGCGCGTGTACTGAAACCCGGAGCCCATGTAGTCCTGTCACTATATGGAGCCGGAACATTCGAATCATTCAGCCGCGTTGCCGGCGTATCGCTCAACTACGTGACAACCCGTGAGATAATCTCAGCCGCAGAGACATTCTACGACATCATCCACGTCGAGACAGCCGAAATGGTCGAGACGTTCCCTGATGTTGCTACGGCGCTCCGTCACCTGCAATCGACAGGCGTCACCGGATTGCGACGCAGCCGGGTGCCGGTGGAACGCATGCGGCGTATTCTTGCCGACGAGTCGATGAGCCGGCTCGTCTATCACCCTATTTTCATAATTCTCCAACGTAAACAACAATGAAAAAGACAATATTTATCTCAGGCATCGACACCGATGCCGGCAAAAGTTTCGCTACCGGCTGGCTGGCACGACGCATGATGGACCAAGGTCTCACCGTAGTGACACAGAAGTTTGTGCAGACCGGCAACCGGGAATACTCCGAGGACATCGAAGTCCACAGACGGCTGATGGGGACCGACATGTACCCCGAGGACCTCGACCACACGACAGCTCCCGTGATTTTCTCCTATCCCTGCTCGCCGCAACTTGCTGCAAAAATCGACGGGAGAGAAATAGATATCGACGCAATCGACCGCTGCCGCGAGAAGTTACAGGAAAAATTTGACATTCTGCTCATCGAGGGAGCCGGCGGACTTATGGTGCCGCTGACCGACGATTTCCTGACGATTGATTATCCTCATTCGCGCAATCTGCCCGTCGCTCTCGTCACTAACGGCAAACTCGGCTCGATAAGTCACACTATCCTCGCTCTCGAAGCTCTGAAAAACAGAAATATAGAGGTTCCTTATCTGCTCTACAACACTCATTTTGACAACGACCACAATATCGCAGGCGACACACGTGAATTTCTGCGTCGCTACCTTGACCGCCATTTCCCCGAGACAGAAATGCTGTTTGTTCCATCGGCGGTATAGAGCGGATTAAGAAAATTTAAATGCCGTTTTGACATTTAATTATCAGTTATTCACTAATTTTGTAGACTTAAAGTCTATTTTGCACGCAATGTTAGGTATATCCAAAGAACAAGTTAACGCGATGCCTCATGTCACATTTCCCGGTCGCATGATTGTAATCGAGACAGCAGCCGACGCCAACGCCGCCGTCCGATTTCTCATGAAACAGACTCATCTGGGATTTGACACAGAGACTCGTCCATCATATCATAAAGGGCGCACCTACAAAGTCGCTCTGATACAGATTTCCACCGACACGGAGTGTTTCCTGTTCCGTATCAACAAGACCGGGCTCTGCGACTCGATAAGACAGTTGCTTGAGAATGAGAACATAATAAAAATCGGACTGTCGCTGAAAGACGATTTCAACGGTCTCGCCAAGTACGGCGAATTTAATCCGGCCGGATTTGTTGAGCTACAGTCTTACGTGAAAGACTTCAGCATCGCCGACAACAGTCTCCAGAAAATTTATGCCATAGTTTTCGGGGAATGTATAACCAAGGGACAGCGACTGACCAACTGGGAGGCTGACCAACTGACCGAACATCAGCAGCAATATGCATCAATCGACGCCTGGTCATGTCTGCGGCTCTACCGCTACCTCGAATCGGGAGCTTTCGATCCGGAGAAATCGCCCTACCACATCATTGAACAACAGGAATCTGAAGAGCAAATCAAACAACACGACTGAGAAAAACAATGAGACGCATAAAAAAATCGACCCTCATACCCCCCATTCTCCTCGCTTATCTTGCCGTGATGAGTGTCTTCGGGTTCAGAAGCATGCAGGATGGACTTATCACTCCCCTATACTACGGTCTCGTGATAGCGGGCTCGCTCGCATGCATCGCCGGTGCCTACCTGCTGATGAGACGCCGCGAAAAGATGCAGGAGAAAGACAATCAGGACAACAAGTAATTACAATATATTATACACAACATCAACGATGGACTACCGCAAGCCTGTCATCATGACATTAATAACCTTATCAATGGTTTCATGTAACAATAAAAAATTGACCTATCCTCAGGCGCCGTCTGACGACACGGTCGATAACTATTTCGGTCACGAAGTTGCTGACCCTTATCGTCCGCTTGAAAACGACACGGCAGCCGAAACTCTTGCATGGGTAGAAGCAGAAAACGCTGTCACTCAGGAATACCTGTCTAAAATACCTTTCCGCGGTTCCATACGCCGACGCATCGAGCAACTAAATAATTTCCCCAAGACAGGCATGCCGTCAAAGGAGAATGACGGTAAATATTATTTCTATAAAAACGACGGTCTGCAGAACCAATATGTACTCTACCGTTCCGACACGCCCGACGGTGATGGCGAAGTGTTTCTCGACCCCAACAAACTGTCGGACGACGGAACTGTTGCGCTGACCGGAGTGTATCAGTCGCATGACGGCAAATACACCGCTTATACCATCTCACGCAGCGGAAGCGACTGGACCGAAATTTTCGTGATGGACACAGCGACAGGCAAACTGCTTGACGACCACATCGAATGGGCTAAATTTACCGGAGCGGCATGGCACGGTGACGGATTCTATTACAGCGCATACGAGAAACCTGACGACGGCAAAGAATTTTCCAATGCCAACGAGTATCACAAAGTATATTACCACAAACTCGGCACTCCGCAATCAGCCGACAAAGTCATATATGAGAACCGCGACGAGCCACTGCACTTCCACAGCGTCGACATAACTGACGACGAGTCGACACTCATTGTCATGGGCGGAGGCGCCGGCAACGGAAACTCCCTTTACATCAAGGATCTCACCAATCCCGCGGCTGAATGGATAACAGTCGAAGAGTCACAGGACAACGACATCAGCGTGATCGACTCGCGCGACGGCAAGCTCTACATCTTCACCTCAGCCGATGCACCACGTTACCGTATCGTCACTGCCGACAAGAAAGCGCCGCAACGCTCGCAGTGGAAAGAGCTTATACCCGAAAACAAAGACGCTGTCCTCGTCGGTGCAAGCTTCGCCGGCGACAAACTGATACTGACATACGACAAAGATGCCTCTCACCACGCCTATGTCTACAATGCCGACGGAACGCCGGTACGTGAGATAACGCTCCCCGGTTACGGCACCCTATCGTTCTCGACCAACGGCAAAGACTCTGAAGCGTTCTACTCGTTCTCTTCGTTTACATCGCCCGCGACAATAGTCGCCTATGACGTCGAGACAGGTGAGAGCCGACCGTTCCGCTTCACTGAACTTCAGAACTTCAATCCCGATGACTACGTTACCGAACAGGTGTTCTACCCCTCAGCCGACGGCACAAAGATTCCCATGTTCCTGACTTATAAGAAAGGACTGGAACGCGATGGTAAAAATCCCGTGTACCTCTACGGTTACGGCGGTTTCAACATCACGCTCAACCCGTCCTTCTCTGCCAACCGACTGATATGGCTGGAAAACGGCGGCATATATGCCCAGACCAACCTCCGCGGAGGCGGCGAATATGGTGAAGAATGGCATCTCGCAGGCACCAAGCAGCAGAAACTCAATGTGTTTAACGACTTCATCGCCGCAGCTGAGTATATGATCAACGAAGGATGGACCAATCCTGACCTCATCGCAATCGAAGGTGGCAGCAACGGCGGTCTGCTCGTCGGTGCGGTGACAAACATGCGTCCCGACCTGTTCAAAGTAGCCATACCGCGAGTTGGCGTCATGGACATGATGCGTTACCATCTTTTCACTATCGGCTGGAACTGGGCTCACGACTATGGCACGAGCGCGGATTCGCCTGAAATGGCTGAATACCTGCTCGCCTACTCTCCCGTCCATAACATCAGAAACGATGGTACCACCTACCCCGCCATCCTGGTGACGACAGCCGATCATGACGACCGTGTTGTTCCGGCTCACTCGTTCAAGTACGCGGCAACACTTCAGGCTGCCGATACCGGCGACGCCCCCAAGCTCATACGTATCGACTCCAAGGCAGGCCATGGAGCCGGCAAGCCTATCGCCAAGGTAATCGATGAATATGCCGACATCTATTCATTCATCTATTACAACATGGGCATCGAACCTGCCGAATAATCAACCTGTATTTACACAAAAACCTGACATGAAAATACGCATAGTGAAGTGTCTGGCAGTGACGGTAATGTCACTGATGCTGACGGGATGTTTCACCGGAGTGGAAAGCACCCCCAAAATCACTATGCGCGACGTGAAGCGTCAGAAAGTAGAAATCACACCCGAGCAAAAGTTCGGTCAGGAGTTTGCCAGTCAGTCATTCTCTGACTGGCAGATCGGCAAACTCTTCTATGTCACCAATGACCGCATATCCTACGTGCTTTCACCGGTTGACGTAGCCGAGAGACTCAGTCCCGGCGACACTCTCAGATACATCGGCTCACGCGAGGTGCCCTCGCTGACAGACCGACCTGACACCGACCTGATGTTTATGACCTCGTCGACCGACACCGTCACTTACCGAATGAACGCAACGGAAGCCGACTTAAAGGAACGCGCCTCAATCGAGATACCGTTCACTATCGAGATGTCGATTGTCGACCGAGCCCGCAAGGCGATGAAGGACCACGAATATTACATCATGACACCCGTGTGGTATGACCGTGCCGGCGACAGCCGTGTAGGGCGTAAATTCATAAAGGTAAAAGTGATCGATGTGGAAGCCGGCAACGATAACTACCCGCTGTGCATCAGATTTTCAGACGGGATAGCCGATGACCACCGCGTGTTCATGTCAATAGGCAGCGGGCGACGTGCCACCCGTAATTTTGACACCCTGTTTGCTTTCAATGATCCCCGCAAAAACTATCCTTCGATCACTGATGAAGTGTGGGAGCTGATTACACGCAGCGACGTT
Source organism: uncultured Bacteroides sp. (assembly GCA_964442005.1). Taxonomy (GTDB): domain Bacteria; phylum Bacteroidota; class Bacteroidia; order Bacteroidales; family Muribaculaceae; genus JAAVFS01. The sequence goes on from CAYTWG010000057.1 coordinate 11,148, forward strand.
ACGACTGAAATGACACGCGACGAGTGCCGCTTGTCGCTCGGGGCACCACGCGAGATCACACGCGCCCACTATATGGAACGATGGGGATATGACAACGGTGTCTATCTCATTTTTGACGAAGGATTTTTAACACGTTACCGCAAATAAACAAAATGAGCAACCACACGATGACTCTGACATTTCTCGGTACCGGCACATCGACCGGAGTACCGGAAATTGCCTGCCGCTGCCACACATGCACATCGACCGACCCGCGCGATAAACGATGGCGTGCATCGGCGCTCCTCCACGTCGACAACAAGGATATTCTGATCGACTGCGGTCCCGACTTCCGTTCACAGTTGCTCGCATTTCACAACAAGCATATCGACGCCCTGATCGTGACCCATACCCACTATGACCACCTCGGTGGTGTCGATGACCTCCGCCCGTTCTGCCATCCCGACGCTTTCAACATATATTGCCGTGCCGACGTGGGACGCGACCTTCGTGCCCGCATCCCCTACTGCTTTGCCGAGAACCCTTATCCCGGAGTACCTCGACTGGAACTTAATGACATTAAAGAATATGTCCCGTTCAAAATAGGTAATACCGAGATAATGCCTCTCGCCATTACACACGGACGCCTGCCCATTCTCGGATTCCGTATCAACCGTCTCGCCTATATCACTGACGCCAAGACAATTCCTGATGAAACGATACGGCTTATAAAGGGTGTCGACACTCTTGTCATCAATGCACTGCGCCCTAAAGAACACTTGTCACACATGAACCTTGATCAGGCTCTGGACGTTATTAAGTCAGTAAATCCCCGAATGGCATACCTCATTCACATGAGTCACCACATGGGACGACATGCCGAGGTGGAACCGACACTTCCACCCAATGTGAGGCTTGCTTACGACGGACTGACTGTGGAAATACCGGACTGACCGATAAATTGATTTGAGAAACACACGCCCGCATAGTTCACAGTCAGATGACATAACGTTAATGACTTAAAATTTTGAACTATGATAAAGATTACTTTTCTGGACCACAGCGGATTTGTAGCTGTAACTCCTACAGCCGTCCTTGTTTTTGATTACTATCGTGACCCGGCAAACGCACTGGTCAAGACCGTGCGCGAGCATCCGGAATTACCTGTAATTTTCTTTGTGTCACATCATCATCCCGATCACTTCAACCAGCAGATTTTCACTCTAGCTCAGGATCGTGAAAAAGTGTATGTGCTGTCCAACGATATTTTCTCAAAGGTGGTCCATGACGACATGCCTGTCGCATGGATGAGTCCCGGTGACACTTATGACCGGCTGCCGGGCGACATATCTGTCAAAGCCTACGGCTCGACTGATATCGGTGTAAGCTATCTCGTGAAACTTCCCGACGGTAAGACGATTTTCCATGCCGGAGATTTCAACTACTGGCACTGGAACGAAGAAGCCACTGTCGAACAGGTCAAGAAAGCCTACAACAAGTTTGTGAAGATAATGCACCATATAATGGAGGACACTGACTATATTGACATAGTGTTCTTCCCCGTGGACCCGCGTCTCGGTCAGGACTATTCCGACGGCGCCCGCCTGTTCCTGGAAAATATTAATGTCAAGTATTTTATCCCGATGCACTTCTGGGGTGACTACAAGGCAGGATGTGATTTCCAGGACTACACGACCGACAACACCGAGAGTTTCTGTCTCCACGTGCCCGGAGAATCGGTAGAAATCGAGGGCAACGTCGCAATGCGCAAATAAGTACACCCAATCTTCCATTTAATAAATATAACGTGAAAAGTGTCATGCCACCGATGACGGAGCATGACACTTTTCTATTATTATCGCGGTCGGTTTACGCTCTTAGATAACCAACCAAAGCATTAATGCAGTAACAACAGTAATTGCAGCTATCGATGTAATCGCTCCTTTACGGTTTCTTTCCTTGATACAGGTTATCGCTCCTTTTCCCCAGCGACATACAGCTGAAATCCACATCAGTATGAACTGAAAACGAAAAGTGTATTCCACGATCCATTTATAGTCAAGAACCTCTCCACATAATTTTTTCACAAGTCCGCACACCACGGCAATAACGAAGCCTCCACCTATATATTTAAGTATCCACGCTCCATATCGAGCCTGCAATTTCCAGTACTCTTTCATATCATTTACTTATGCGGTAATATTACAATCGGTTCATTTCCATCACTCTCCACCATACTCACCTGATGAAAGCTATCGCAAAGTTAATAAAAAAACATATATCCGATACGTTCTCCAAGAAATAAGACAAAAGACTTCAGAATATTCCTGATAATGGTTTCGAAATAGACCAGACATAAAGACAAAGATATAACAAAAGAGTCATGCCGCCGGTAACGGGGCATGACTCTTTTATTATAGCCAGAGATATCTACGACTTTATGCCTGCGGAGCGGCAGGAGCTGCCGATGCAGGAGCCACGTTAGTGACGATAAGGGGTTTTGCCTCCCAACCGAGAGCACTTGCGCCAAGCACGGCGGCATCGGCTTCCTTAAGTTCTGAGGGAAGGATCTGAACCTTGTTTTTCCAGATGCTGAGCATGTTTTTCTCCATCGAGTTGCGGAGCGGACGGAGCAGAAGCTCACCCGACTTGGCAAGACCGCCAAAGAGAATGAACGCCTCGGGAGCAGAGAATACGGTGAAATCAGCAAGAGCCTGACCGAGAATCTCTCCGGTGTATTCAAATATTTCTTTCGCAATCTTATCACCTGCAATTGCTGCATCGTAAACATCCTTTGACGTAATCTCGTCAACGGGGATATTGCGCAAAAGCGACGGTTCGTTACGGATTTCAAGGAACTCGCGCGCCGTGCGTGCAACGCCGGTAGCCGAGCAATAGGTTTCAAGACAGCCCGTGCGACCGCATCCACAGAGACGACCGTTGGAGCGCTTCACGATCACGTGACCGAGCTCTCCGGCAAAACCGTCGTGACCATAGACAAGCTGACCGTTGATAACAATACCGCTACCTACACCGGTTCCGAGGGTAATCATGATAAAATCTTTCAGACCGCGCGCAGCGCCGTAGGTCATTTCACCGATAGCGGCTGCATTGGCGTCATTGGTTATGGCAACGGGGATTCCGAATTTATCACTTACAAGCTGAGCGAGGGGAATGGGAGTAGGCCAGGGAAGATTA
>CAYTWG010000058.1:0-13723 GCA_964442005.1 uncultured Bacteroides sp.
CGGCGATTACAATAGGATAAAACGCATAGTTCTTGCGACCATGACGCTGTAATCTAATTTTTGTTGCCATTTTAAATTTTAATTAATATTGGTTTTGTATTGTTAGCGGGTGCAAAGTTACGATTTTATTTCCATATATGCAACCCCTACGATATTACTTTTCGGACGAAATCTTCCCCACTTTTTCAACGAGACTTTCCATTGCCGGGATAAGAGGCTGAATATTACGCGGTTCTTGGAAATCTATCCGGCTTTTATCGTTCTTCATTTCTTTGTATTCCTCAATTGTAAGATATTGAATTTCTACAGGATACAACTCTATGTAGCAATCAATTTCAACCGGGTCTTTTGTATGAAAAATTTTCTTAAACAATTTACCCTTGGCAACGGCATGGATGTTAGAAGTCTCGAAAATAAAGTCTGACAGACCATACCGACCGCTGTCGTTAAGCGAGTAAGCAACCGAACTCTGCATCTGATTCATTTCGAGTGTTAATCCAAATATTTTCAAGAACAAAGGTGAAAACTTATGGTCCTTGTAATTAGCTAAATGATCACACGTTACCGAAAAAATATTCTTATCCTTACGATAAATCACGCTCGGGAAAAACTTACCCTGAGTAACAGCCACCATCTCCTTGTCTTTAATGTCATCAGTCAGTGTCAATTCATTTACAGGTATGTACCCTATCATCTCCAGGAATGACAGGGCCGACACATCATCATCATGGGTCGGACTCACCACACTATCGCGCCCGGAAGGATCCACAAAACGTGCGTATCGCTTCAATGCACGGTATCTCAGACGACTGTCAGTCTTGTCATAACCTTTAACCTTTCCTACGGTTACAAAACACTCAGTCATTGATTCGCAATACATCTGCATTGTATCACGACCGGCAGTCCCGCTACTATATTCACGGGCATAGCACAGCACCCTCGTTATCGGACGATCAGCAGGATTGACCGAAACTTCTGACAACCGATAAGTCTCGGGGCTGAGTCTTACGGTGTCACACATCGACACTACCGACGTAGCCTTATACCCCAGACTTCTTAATGACAGAGGGAAATCGGTCGTATCATTGACCTTGATCTGCCCGTCAGCATCAGTAACACCGAGAATTACCCCGGAACCCGACATCACTGTCGCACCCGACACAGGCATAGAATCATCATCATCGACAAGTGTAACTGTAACTTCAGACGCAGCAACTGCCGATGCAACAAATAATACCGATATACTAAACAAGAATTTTATGACGTTTGACATATTCTAATTTGAGATTTAAACGTTAATGACAATTTCTATTCCTACACATCAAAACAATAATTAAATCTATCGTTAATGTATGCTTATGATATTGTTGCCGATACACATCAATTATCATAACAGCATTTTTAATTCACAAATATACATATTTTTATAATCCCGATCTGACTTTTAATATTGATTTATCCAAATAATTGGAATTTGCCAACCCATAACAGAGATTTGCACATAAATCTACAATACATTATCTTTGTAATCAGTAAAATAAAAATCCATCTCGCAATAACCCAACTGATTAACCGATAATATAAATAATGAGAATCCTTGCAATGATCATGTGTGCGGCAGCAATATTCACCGGTTGTAGCAATAATGTCACTGATATTGAAGCTCAAGTGAACCGACTTTATGACAATATGTCACAAGAGGAACGCATCATGCAGCTCAGAGGCTGCATGATGGATGTGCTTTTTGATGAAAACGGAGTGCTTGACCCGGCAAAATGCGATTCGCTGATACCTAACGGAATAGGTCATTTCTGCCAATTCGCAAGCCAGAAACCGCTTGATCCCAACATAATCCGAGACAAAGTTGCATCCTTACAGGAATGGCTTATCCATAACACGCCAAACGGAATACCGGCTTTATTCCACGAAGAGGTACTATCGGGAATAAATACACTCGGAGCCACAATATACCCACAGCAGATAGGACAAGCATGCTCGTTCAACCCTGACCTGATGGAACTTAAGACTCGTCAGACAGCACGTGCGTTAAGGAAAATGGGCGGAGTGCTTTCTCTCTCACCGATGGTGGACGTATGTCGTGATCCTTCGTTCAACAGACTTGAGGAATCTTACGGCGAGGATGACTATCTGTCAGCAATAATGGGTACTGCGTTTGTCAAGGGACTCCAACTGGATGATTTGCGACAAGGAGTCGGTAGCTGTTCAAAACACTATCTCGGATATGGCGGAGGAGGCGATGCCGACGAGAAAGAGCTGATGGAAGAAATCCTTCTCCCCCACGAAGCTATGATAAGAATGTCGGGCAGTCTCGCAGTTATGCCCGGTTATCATGCTGTCAATGGCACAAACTGCGCTGCCAACAATAAAATTCTGAAGGACATATTACGCGGATATGTAGGCTTTGACGGTATGATCGTGAGCGATTACACCGCTATCGACCAGTTACCGGGAACTGACAATGCCGAAAAAGCGGCAATGGCAATCAACGGCGGGACTGATGTCGACTTCCCCGACGGAAATTGCTTCGCCCATCTCCAGGAAGCTATTGACCGCGGGATCGTCGAACCTGAAACGTTAGAACGTGCCGTTAAAAACGTGCTCCGGTATAAATTCCGCGCTGGGCTTTTTGATAAGGATGCTTATTTATACAGCACCGGCAATATAACTCTCGACACCCCCGAAGAGCGTCAGACAGCTTATGACATAGCCTCTCAGTCGATTGTCCTTCTTGAAAACGACGGAATCCTTCCGCTAAAAAATAAGAGACGGATTTTTGTCACAGGTCCCAACGCCAACTCAATCTGGGCTATGTGTGGCGACTACTCGTTTCCCAGCATGAACTATTTCTGGAAACGCCGGACTGACGAAGTAAAAAAACCGCATATCGTAAAACTCCTTGATGGAATGGTTTCCCGAAAACCTGAAAATGTAGAGATCACCTATTCACGCGGATGCGACTGGACCGACAGCATAGAGACAAAATTCAACGTCGGCGGCGATGAACGCGCCTGGGAGTACGAATTGTTACACCGCAAAGTGGATTCCGGAGAGAAAGCTGACCGTAACGAGGCGTTGCGATTAGCAATGAACAGTGACGTCATAATCGCTGCGATGGGAGAAAATGTGATGCTATGCGGCGAAAACAGAGACAGGCAAGGATTACGGCTTCCCGGACGCCAGGAGGAATATGTCGAAAAGCTTATAGCAACAGGACGACCGGTCGTGCTTGTCATATTCGGAGGAAGGGCTCAGATTATATCAAATATCGCCGATCGATGCGCAGCTGTAATACAGGCATGGTATCCTGGTGAAGAGGGTGGCAACGCAGTTGCCGACATTCTATATGGCAATATCTCCCCATCGGCAAAACTTGCTGTCAGCTATCCCGATACCGAGATCTACGGACCCCTATGCTATCTTTATTCCGAGGGAAAAGATCCTCGCGTAAAATGGGAATTCGGACACGGTAAGTCCTACACCACTTTTTCTTATGACAATCTTATAGTTGATCACGAGGCAACCACCGAGGCTGATGCCATTTCAGTATCTTTTGAGATTACAAACACCGGCAATGTCAAAGCCGATGAAATAGCCCAAGTATATATTTCGCCGGCGGAAAACGATCAACACATCCGTCCTATAAAACTTCAAGGATTTGCCAGAGTGCCATTAATGCCGGGTGAAACGAAAACAGTTAACATCAGGATGTACCCCGACCAGTTCGGTTACTACACAAATAACGGCGAGCGCCATTGGAACATTTCCCCGGGAAAATTCGCAATAAAAATCGGAGCTTCTTCTACAGACATACGTCTGCAAGACACCATACTGCTGAAAGGTAATAACGTGACAAAACCCATTAGAGAACACTACTTCTCCGAGACCCGGCTACTTTAATCCCTCAGAAATTCCTCTAATGCTGTCACTCCGATAAAATCCATACATAAAAAGAAAAAATCCCGTAATCATTTGCGGGATTTTATTTTGCGGAGTGACCGAGATTCTTTCTCCGCTGCGCTACGAAAGCGCTTAAGCGATTACGAACTCTTCTCGTTCTCATCTCGTTGTCCTTAAAAATGGACTTCGTCAATTTTTGCGGAGCGACCGAGATTCGAACTCGGGATACCCTTTTGGGGTATACACGCTTTCCAGGCGTGCCTCTTCAGCCACTCGAGCACCACTCCATTTTTGCTAAAAGGCTGTTTAAATCTTTTCGGAGAACAAAGGTAGCACTTTTTTCTTAATTGCAACCATTTTAAACAGTGATTTTTTACATGCTGTGTGTTTTTATAAATTAAATGAGGAGATATAGCAAAGTTACTGTTGGCGTGCCCTGCTCTTAATGACGGTGTAAACTCCGCTGAAAATCAGTATTACAGCAACAATTTTCGCGGGGGTAAACGTGTCATAACCTATGATGACACCAACAATGCATGCAACAATAGGCTGCACATAATTATACATTCCCACAACCGTCGGACGGAGAGTCTTTTGCCCAATCATTATACACATATAGGCTACAAACGTCGCTCCTACAACGATATACGCAACAGCGTATATCTGGCTCGGTGTAACAGCCGCCCAGTCGGTAGCAAGGATATCGGTTGCCGAGAACGGAAGAATGGCTATTGCAGCAAACGTGAACATCCATTTCATAAGAGTAACCAGAGAATACTTTTTTATAAAGTTGCGGTACAATGTCAGGTACAATGCATAACTTAGCTGAGCTGTCAATACCAGTAAATCGCCTAAAGCATGATTCTCGCCGGAATCGGTCAACGTCCCTCCGCTAAGTACAAGAATGAGAGCGCCTGACGCTCCAAGGACTATTCCGGCAATCTTCTTAAATGTTATCGGTTCTTTCAGAAACAACGCGGCAAGCAACATTACCCATACCGGCATTGTCGTTGTAATAATCGATGCTTCTCCCGGCGACGTGAATCCGACACCATAGATAAAACATCCCTGATTAAACAGGATTCCGAGCATACCGGCTCCGGCAAGCCGGGCAAGGTCGGCAAACGGGACTTTCTCACGGCGCGTTGCCAACGAGGCAATCCAGAACAATAATGCCGCTCCGACAATACGGAAATCTGTCACAATAACCGGAGTCAGGACACCGGCTGCAATTACAAACTTTGCCGCCGGCGACATAAGTCCCCACATTACGTTGGCGCCGAGCATCGCTGCATGTCCTCTATACTTTTCATTCATAGCCATAATCTGAAAAAAGTTTGCAAATTTAAGCATAATTCTGCAATATTTATCATTTCCGATGGCTGCATGCGGTTGGTCAGCCGTGGAATTATTACTACTTTTGTACATTAAAAAATAGTGCAACAGTGATTATCATCAGTAAGAGATAATCAGCGCCACGATGTTTAAGACTAATGTATAAGTATCATGAATAAAAAAGTAACTCCCGTATTGCTTCTGACCGGCTATCTCGGAAGCGGCAAGACAACACTGCTAAACCATATCCTAAATAACGAACGAGGTATAAAATTTGCCGTAATAGTCAATGATATAGGTGAGATCAACATCGATGCCGATCTCATTCAGAAAGGAGGTATCGTAGGAAAGGATGATAGCGGAGACCTCGTGGCTCTGCAGAACGGTTGTATCTGTTGTACGCTCAAGATGGATCTGCTGAAACAGATTGCCGACCTTGTAGCGATGAATAAGTTTGACTATATCGTTATCGAAGCGAGCGGTATCTGTGAACCGGCGCCTATTGCTCAGACAATCTGTACAATGGAGCAGATGATACCGACACCTGGCAGTCAACATCTGCCCGTTCCCCGTCTCGACTGCATCGTAACCGTTGTCGACGCGCTGCGACTTGCCACAGAATTTGGCTGCGGTGACAATCTGACAAAGACTGATATCGACGAGGAGGACATAGAAAATCTGATAATCGAACAGATCGAATTCTGCAATGTCATACTGCTTAACAAAATCTCGGAAGTGACGCCCAAGCAGGCTGAACGCATACGTTGCATAATCCGGGCACTTCAACCGACAGCACGTATCATCGAATGTGACTACGCCGATATCGACCTGTCGCTGATTCTCAACACCCACATGTTTGATTTTGAGAAAGTCGCCACTTCCGCAACTTGGGTAAAGGAGATCGAACGTCCCGCTGATGAATTTGAGAATGAGCACGACAGCCACCATCACCACGGACACGATGATGAACACGAGCATCATCACGAACATGAGCATCACCATGAGCATGAACACCATCACCATCATCACCATGAAGAGGGCGAAGCGGAGGAATATGGCATCGGTACCTTCGTCTACTTCCGCCGACGTCCGTTTGACTTTGAGAAGTTCGACCGTTTTGTCAATCTCCATTGGGATAAAAATATCATCCGTTCAAAGGGCGTAATGTATTTCAGCCACAACCGTGACATGTCATTACTCTTTGAACAAGCAGGTGTTCAGAAAAACATCAAGGAAGCAGGATACTGGTATGCCACGGCACCGGAAAACGAGCTCCGCATCCTCATGCAACAAGAGCCGGGACTGGCACGTGACTGGGACGATAAATACGGCGATCGCATGATAAAACTCGTATTTATTGGTCAACATCTTGACCGAGACCGTATTTCGCGTCAGCTCGACGAATGTCTCGCATCCGAATAACAAAAACACATTAACGACATAATCACAATGAATATCTCTAAGTTAATCATTCTGCTCACGCTCGTTCTGTGCTCAGCCACTGCTACAGCCGAATCGCGCTACATGAAGCTCGTTGACGATGCCGATAAAGCGATCGCCAAAGAAAACTGGGATGAGGCGATCAGACTGCTCTCGGAAGCGCTGCATGAAGAACCGGACAATTCATCCAATGTGATGCTTTTGTCAAACTTAGGTATGATTCAGTTTTATGCCGGGAATGACTCTCTCGCCATCTCGACGCTCACTCATGCCCATATTATGGCGCCAGAATCAATCACTATCCTGACAAACCGCGCACGTGTTTTTGCTGCAAACGGACTGCTCTCACGTGCCATAGATGACTACGACACAATTTCACAGCTCGACTCTCTCCAGCCGCACCCATATCTAAACCGTGGGCTTATCTACCTGTCGGAGGGTGATTTATCAGCAGCGACCGTCCAACTTGAGAAACTAAAGAAGCTTGCGCCCGATGATCCCGACACAGCTTTGGCACTCTCGGCACTATACTCCTCGACCGGTCATCCCGACGAGGCTCTACCCTACTATTCCTCTCTTATAGAACAATCACCTGACGCTGATCTATATGCCGGACGGGCTATGTGTCATCTGATGCTCGAGCATCTTCCTGACGCCTCCGATGACATTGCCTCAGGTCTTGAACTTGATCCTGAAAATGCCGAATTATATCTGTGCCGTGCGATACTAAACAAGATGTGGTACCGTCCTGACGATTCCTTTAATGATGCACAAAAAGCCATATCGCTCGGAGCCGATCGCAACCGTGTGAAAAATTTACTCAATTTATAATATGAATACTACGGCTGATTTTTTCATTCCTGACAACGAGATCAAGCTCCCGGAGGAACTTGACTACACCCGCACGACGGAATATATCAGATCGGCTGAGGCGTTTGCACGTTCTACCTATCAGAGCATATATATAATTGACTATTTCAGGAAAAAATTTTTGTATGTGTCTCCTAATTCGCTGTTCCTGTGTGGACTGACACCTGAACAGATAATGGAACTGAACTATAAATTTTATCTTGAATACGTCCCTGCCGAGGAGCAAAAACTTTTACTTGAATTTAACAGGATAGGCTTTGCGTTCTTTCATACGATTTCGATTGAAGAACGTAGAGAGTGGTATATACAGTATGATTTTCATGTCATAAATGAGAATCATCCCATACTTGTCAATCATAAACTCACGCCGATGGTTTTAACATCCGACGGACGTATATGGCTCGCACTCTGTGTTGTATCGGCTTCAACCCACACGACGCCGGGACATATCGAAATACACCGTGTCGGTTTTCCCGATTTCTTTGAATATAACATGCTGACCCACCGATGGGACCGACGAAGGATGCAGACACTGACCGAGGGAGAGAAATCAGTAATCATCCTATCTATTCAAGGCTTTACAATGACGGAGATTGCCGACAGAATGTGCCTGTCACCCGACACCATCAAAAAATACCGTAAACAGATATTTGAGAAACTTGGTGTACGCAATATCTCGGAAGCAATTGTTACGGCGACAAACAACAAGTTATTATAAATCCTATCCTATTCCTGAATAACGTTTTTTATCTGAAGGATACAATCATACCCAAATGGGTATTGTATAGACTGTTTCATGGTTATAACTTTGCACTGAAATCACAGTACAGCGATTCCTGATATAAAGTTAATAAAACCGTATATATGAGGTATATAATAGCATCTGTTTTAGCAATTATAATCCCGGGCATATCAATTGCCGAGACTGAACAACGGGATTCAATTGCCCTGAAGTTGGACGAGATTATCATACAGGCTCCAAAAGTTATCCATAAGGCGGATATGGATGTCCTTTATCCATCTAAAAGTGCTGTCAAGAACTCCAAAAACGGCATCCAACTTCTAAATAATCTGATGATTCCGATGCTGAACGTCAGCGAAGCCCTCGGTTCTATTCAGGCAGCAGGGCAACCGGTGCAGATTCGTATAAACGGTCGTGAATCCACAATTGACCAATTGAGGACATTATTACCCGAGACCATTAAACGCGTAGAGTGGATTGACAATCCCGGACTACGTTATGTCGGCGCAAATTATGTATTGAATTTCATTGTAACAAATCCGACTGTAGGCGGCTCTTTTCAGGGACAAGCCCGACCTGCTTTAAACCAGGCATGGGGATTCTACATGGCTGATGCCAAATTTAATAAAGGTCTGTCGCAGTGGGAAGTATATGCCAGTTGTAAACTGACGGAAAATTTGAAAATCTACCGCGACTATAAAGAAACCTTCACTTATCCCGACGGCTCTTCACTATCCCGTTCAGAGACGCCAAGCGGAGGTAAATTAAATAACTCACTACCCTACTATTTTGCTTCATATAGCTATATCAAACCTGACACGACTGTTTTTGTAGCGGGAATCACCAATCAACAACATTTAGACAACCACACGGAATATAATGGAATCATGTCGCTCGGTAATGAAAATGAAGATATGCTACTTACAGAGCGATTCGGTGACAAGGGCAACTACCCGGCTTTGTCGCTTTACTTACAGCAGAACTTCGCCCACAAACAGATATTAGTTGTCGACTTTAATGCTTCGATGTACTTCGGACGCTCATGGTCAGACTATATCGAACAGCTACCGGAATCAACGACCCGTCTTACAGACATACATACCAACATCAAGGACCAGAATCAGGCTTATGCCATTGAAACCAATTATATAAAGAATTGGCTTAACTCACGATTTACGGTAGGAGCATCATATAAAGCGAACAGAAACCGTTCGAAATATGAAAATCTTGACGGACGGATATTTCATCAAAGACAGGATCGACTTTACTTCTTTGCTGAATATTTCCATCGCTTCGGCAAATGGTCGGCTACCGCCGGTATGGGTGTGCAGTACACTGATTTCTTTTTCAAGGAAACAGAGCAAGGAAACCATTCGTGGAGTCCGCGTCCACAAGCGACAATTACCTATTCGCTTAACCAGGATCACAATTTCCGGCTTAATTTCACTTCCTGGCAGTCGACTCCCTCTTTAGCTGAAACCAATGTTGTACCGCAACAACTGGATGGATTTCAGTGGCGTGTCGGGAATCAGAATCTTAAAACAGCCAACTCATATATGCTCACGTTCCGATATGGTTTCAATCTCCCCAAAATCAACGGTTCATTCGGGATCCGGGCTTTCACATCACCCAATGCCATTACTCCGCTACTGCGATGGGATGATGATAAGCTTGTCACAACTTACGAAAACAGCCGCGGACTTCAAAATCTCTCGTTCTTCCTTGCTCCTCAAATTGACATAGTCCCCGGCTGGCTTATGGCAAGCGGTTACATACAGTATCGTATGGAGCGCATGCGCGGGACCGGCTATTCACTTCACAACAGTGCATGGAGCGGTAACACATCATTACGGCTGATGCATTGGGGATTTGTCCTTTCCGGACAGTATGTCCGCTCGCAACGCGACCTGTGGGGCGAGAAAATCGCGTGGGGTGAGGACATCAATGTAATTGATCTGAGCTACAACTGGAAATGCTGGCAATTTGCAGCCGGTATCATCATGCCCTTCGGTAAATATGACCAAGGCAGTAAATCTCTAAGCAAGTGGAATCGCAATGAGCAACACATGAGACTCGACATGCGTATGCCCTATGTGTCGATAAGCTACAACGTCCAGTGGGGTCGGCAGAAGCGTGGCGTTCAGAAGTTGGTAAATAACGATGCACGAACAGATGCATCGACCGCAGGAGGCAGATAACTACGAAACAGCTTACTATACTAAATGTGCGGGACTCTCGGCAGTGATGCCGGGAGTCTCTTTTTATAATAGCACATAAATAAAACCGGGAAGCAGTGATGTGCCTCCCGGTCAGATAAATTAGAGGATTGCATATCCTCTATATATTGCAATAATGATACCGATTATTCTTCAGCGGCTTCAGCCTCAGCACGTGCTGAGGCTACATCAGGCTTGATATTGGGAGCCTCAAGACCATAATGTTTTTTCTTGTCAAGAGCCTTGAGATATAAAGCAAGTAACAAAGCAAGAATACCAAATATGGCAAAAATCACCATCGGTATTGTATAATTATAGTGTATAAAGAATGATTCCGGAGCTTCAACACCGGCTTCCTTCCATGCTTCAAGCTGCGATATCTCACTCTGGACCACAGGATTATGGGCATTTGCACTATCAAGGACATAACCGATCAATAACGGTACTGCACAGAGTCCGATATTCTGCACCCAGAAAATAAGGCAGTAGGCGCTTCCAAGCACCTTTTCCTCAATGATCTTGGGAACACTCGGCCAGAGAGCCGCAGGTACAAGGGCAAAAGAGATTCCGAGCACTATTATAGTCACATAAGCGAGAACTTTGCTGTGGGTTGCCGGGAGCAGGAACGCAAATATCAGATGACAGGCAATCAGAAGCAGCGCACCATAAATAAGCATTGTCGCGCCTTTTCCCTTACGGTCAAGGAAATTACCGAGGAAAACCGTGATTACAGCAGCTCCAATCGGGAACCAGCGGAAAATATTTGATGCCTCCTGCGCCGAGATATTACCGATATTACACTGAAGCATTTCCGCGCCATAAGCCTGGAATGGGAAAATTGCCGAGTAATAAAGGACACACAGCAAAGCCACAACCCAGAAAATCTGACTTGAGAATATCTTTTTAATATCCGATGCCTTGAACTCATCCTCAGAAGACTCTGCATCGGCACCTCTTCCCAGCTGATGGTCAAACTTGGTGTCCAGCACACAGAACACACAGAAACATATAAGGCCGATAAACAGAAGCGTAGTACAGAAAGCTACCGGAGCGACAACTGTACCCCATGCATTGGCGATCATGGGCGAAATAGAGAAAATAGCAAACACGCCCACACGCGCAATAGCCATCTCAAGCCCCATTGCAAGCGCCATTTCTTTCCCTTTAAACCACTTGGCAATAGCCTTTGAAACGGTCGTTCCGGCCATTTCACAACCACAGCCGAAAATCATAAATCCGAGAGAAGCCATCTTGGCGCTCGCCGGCATTGAGACCCACCATGAGTTAAGCCAGTGCTCAAGACCTGTTCCTACAAACCAGTCACTTATACCATAGAGTTTAATTACTGCACCGATAACCATCAGCGACGCCGACAACACACCGGTAAAACGGATTCCTGTCTTGTCAAGAATGAATCCGGCGATAATCAGGAACCCGCATACATTAAGTATATACTCCGACGAGCGATATGTGCCGTAAGCCGTAGAATTCCACCCGAGCTGAGGATCAAGCAGACTCTTCAACGGAGCCATCACGTCGACAAACATGTAGGCAAAGAACATCATCGACGCAATGAGAATCAATGCCGTCCAACGCGCCCATGCCTTGTCGTTAAGATAGATTTGAACTTGTTTTGTCATGTTAATGATATTGTTTAGGATAAGAAATTAAAATTTTAAGTCACAAAAGTAATCAAAACATTCGGCATTTTGATAATTATAGTTTAATTTTGTCACAAAATAAAAAACAGTATTCATCATGATTGATCGGCGTCCATATACTTTTGACCGCGTAATACGCATCGTGTTTACTATAGCAATCCTTGCCGGAATTGTATATCTGCTAAATATATTAAAAGACGTGTTATTGCCCTTCTGCGTTGCGTGTCTGATTGCATATATCATTGAACCGTTCGTGCAGTACAACCGCAATCTGCTGCATCTTAAAGGGCGCATCATACCTATCTTCATAACTCTTTTTGAAACAATCGTGCTCTTCGGAATACTATGCTATTTCTGTATCCCGTCGATCATAGATGAACTACACCAGACTGCCGCATGGATTAAGGAATATGCCTCATCAAGCGATCTCAACATTCCTTTTCTACCTGAACCGCTACATAACCTGATACGTAACAACATAGACTTCCATAAAATCGCCGCATCATTCACCGATCAGGACATCGAACACATACTTGACAGCATCCTGAAATTTCTTAACGATGGAGTAAATATAATACTCGGCATTTTAGAATGGCTGATCGTATTTCTTTATGTAATTTTCATTCTAATCGACTATGATCATCTGATGAAAGGCTTCAGACTGATGGTACCGCCCAAATACCGTCCACAGGCATGCCGCATTGGTAACGATATCAAACGCAGCATGAATCACTATTTCCGCGGACAGGCTCTGATAGCCCTGATTGTAGCGATATTGTATGCGACAGGATTCTCTATTATAGGATTGCCCCTGTCAGTCGTACTGGGACTGATGAACGGAGTCTTGTTTATGGTTCCCTATCTCGTATACGTCTCGATCATCCCTGTCACCATTCTGTGTATCGTCTACTCGATGGATCAGAATATCGAATTCTGGAGTATCTGGGGTGAATGTATCATCGTCTATGCAGTCGTACAGATAATAGCCGACATAATACTAACGCCTAAAATAATGGGTAAAGCTCTGGGACTCAATCCGGCAATCATTCTGCTATCACTTTCCGTATGGGGATCACTGCTCGGAATTCTCGGAATGATAATCGCCCTACCACTCACCACCCTGCTGCTCTCTTATTATGAGCAATATATTATTAACCGCACTGATGAGAGCGACCGCGAAAAACGCGATGACGTGGAAACCATTGACCAGATATCACGGTTTCCGTAATAAGGCTAATGTTACCACGTTTACACGCCATTAAGCCTTACATCGCACGTTCTACTGTAAATCAACACATTACACATCCTCATCATTAAGGATGGTATATTTTTTAGTATAAAAATCCGCAAAACACTTGCGTAATTAAAAAATAGTTTCTACCTTTGCATCGCTTTTGAGGGGAAACCCTTAATAGACATAAGGGAGATTCGCTAGCTCAGCTGGTAGAGCACAACACTTTTAATGTTGGGGTCCTGGGTTCGAGCCCCAGGCGGATCACTGAAAATCAAGCAGTTAGATGAAAGTCTGACTGCTTTTTCTT
>CAYTWG010000059.1:0-13460 GCA_964442005.1 uncultured Bacteroides sp.
TACACCTCCACGATGTTGAAGTCGGCCATTCCACCGGGAATGTCGCTGAGCCAGTCGTAACAGTGCAGTTTACCCCTTGGCTCCACCGTCTTGTCATGTGTCATGATGAAGTGGATTTACTTGGCAAAACTTACCGAGCGGGTCTCACGGATCACGGTGATCTTCACCTGACCCGGGTAAGTCATTTCGTCCTGAATACGTTTTGCGATTTCCGATGACAGCTTTTCAGTCTCGGCATCGTCAATCTTGTCGGCGCCGACAATCACGCGCAGTTCACGGCCGGCCTGGATGGCATAAGTCTTTATTACGCCGGGATAAGACATGGCGAGCTGCTCAAGGTCATTGAGACGCTTGATATAAGCCTCGACAATTTCACGGCGGGCACCGGGACGGGCACCTGAAATAGCGTCACACACCTGAACGATGGGAGCAAGCAGGGTTGTCTGTTCAATTTCATCATGGTGAGCACCGATGGCGTTGCATATCTCGGGTTTCTCTTTATATTTTTCGGCGAGTTTCATACCGAGAAGTGCGTGCGGCAACTCAGGTTCTTCATCAGGCACCTTACCTATATCGTGCAACAGACCGGCGCGACGTGCTTTCTTGGGATTGAGACCGAGCTCCGAAGCCATGATCGCACACAGGTTAGCCGTTTCGCGGGCATGCTGCAACAGGTTTTGACCGTAGCTTGAACGATATTTCATCTTACCGATAAGACGTATCAGGTCGGGGTGCAGACCGTGGATTCCGAGATCGATTGCCGTGCGCTTACCGGTCTCGATGATTTCCTCTTCAATCTGCTTGCGCACTTTGTTAACCACTTCCTCGATACGGGCGGGATGGATACGACCGTCGGCAACGAGCTGATGGAGCGCGAGACGTGCTATCTCGCGGCGTACAGGATCAAATCCCGAGAGGACGATTGCCTCGGGGGTATCGTCAACAATGATTTCGATACCTGTCGCAGCTTCAAGAGCGCGGATGTTACGACCTTCACGACCGATGATACGACCTTTTATTTCGTCAGAGTCGATGTGGAACACCGTTACAGAGTTCTCGATTGCGGTCTCGGTAGCTACACGCTGTATCGACTGAACCACGCTGCGTTTTGCCTCCTTGTTAGCCGTCATCTTTGCCTCGTCCATGATGTCATTGATATAAGATGCGGCAGCTGTTTTCGCCTCGTCCTTGAGCGATTCGATAAGTTTTTCTTTGGCTTCTTCTGATGACAGACCTGAGATGTGTTCCAAAGTCTCCTGAGCGTTACGTTTCAGCTTGTCAAGTTCTTCTTTTTTCGCCTCGACTACGCTGAGCTGAGCTTCAAGATTGACGCGGGTGTTCTCAAGATCATTTTTAACACGCTGATTCTCGCTCTGCTGCTGATTGAGCTGGAGTTCACGCTGACGCTGTTTTGCCTCAGCCGACTGCACTTTAGACATGCGCTGAGCAGCCTGTTTCTCTGCCTCAGCTTTGATTTTTATCTCTTCCTCGCGTGCCTCGAGAAGTTTGTTTTGCTTAATAAGCTCGGCATCGCGGTTAGCCTCTTCGATAATCAGTTTCGCACGGCTACGTGCCATTGACCGCTGGGCGGCTAACGTAACCCCGACACCTATCAGAAGTGCCACTATGCCTACAATTACATAAATAATAATATCCATTGTTTCAGTTGTTTATTTTATTATCTTTTCTTTAATTCTCACTAATATACATAAAAAAATTGCACTCTCAATTATGGCTTGCCTCGTTGTCTCCGCTCTCCCCGACCGACTGGAAGGGACGCGGAACATCATTAAGGCTTCATCGCCGTAACTGTAAGTGCAGGATTCAGCTGATAACAATAAAATATATAATCCGGCGAGTGGTCAGTCTCTACTGACTTCCAGGAGTATCTTGTCAAGCTCCGCCTCAAAATCTTCCAGAATCTTGTAGGCATCTTTGGATATCTTTTCCTGACGTATTACGATCTCGGAAAAGCGGAAAGCCACTCTTGCCAGTGACTCCTCCGAGGTGATCCCGAATTTCTCGCGCCATTGACCCCACAGCCAATTGACGTTGTACTCGGCAGTCCTCGTTATCTCTTCATCAGCCCGGTCGATTGAAAGCGACATCGGACGCTGATCAGCTATCTTTATTGTTACGTTCAGTTTATCTTTCATTGCATCATTCCTTTAAGTCCTTGATGCATTTATCGATTTCCCGCACTAATCCTGACAAAACGGCTCGGCTCTTCTCGACATCTCTGCGATCGGGCACCAACGTGGTGACTACCGTCAGATGTTCTATCTGCACCTGAAGCTGCCTGATTCTGGCACGATAGGTCTCTGCCTGAGACTCAAGCTCCTTAACTCGGTCGAGAGCCTTGTTCCGCTGGTCAAGAACGATTGCATAACGCTCGGTGACCAACCGTGTCTTGCTCTTCAACCGTTCTATTATCTGCGAAATGTCAGCAGCCATTATTGTCTTTATTTTTTACAAAAGTAAGTCTTTTTTTTCATTCAACGGCTATAATCGTCGTTTTTTTTGAATCAGCCGTTAAAATTTCCCGTTTCGTCGATTTCTCACTTCTTGATACCGCCCTTTACGCCGCCGCCCATCGAAAAGATGTTCTGGTCATACGACACGATCTTCAATCCCTGCTCGCGTTTGCGCTTGACGGCGAGTGCGACAAGCTTGTCCATCAGTTTGTCAAACTTTATCCCGGTAGCCTCCCACAAATAGAATGACAACGACCCGGGGATAGTGTTGATTTCATTGACATAAATATCGCGGGTCTTGCGATCGACAATGACGTCGACACGACTCACACCGTGACACGACAGCACTCTGAATGTCTCCCCGGCAAGAAACCGTATACGCTTGGTCTCTTCCTCAGGCAGTTCGGCGGGTATACGCTTCTGCGATGCCTGCATACCTTTGGCGCCCTT
Organism: uncultured Bacteroides sp.; assembly: GCA_964442005.1. Taxonomy (GTDB): domain Bacteria; phylum Bacteroidota; class Bacteroidia; order Bacteroidales; family Muribaculaceae; genus JAAVFS01. The sequence goes on from CAYTWG010000059.1 coordinate 2,925, forward strand.
GGTTCCACCCATATATTTATCTTCGTACGAAAGTATTTCACCGCTTTTTATCGGCTCTTCAAGTACCGAAGTGACATACTCGTCGCAGTCGCCCAGCACCGAGCAGTTGATTTCCTGCAACTCCTCGACCATGTGCTCGACAATAATGCGGGTAGAGTATTTTTCCGCTTCTTCAACCTTTCTTATAAGCTCTTCACGATCAGCAGCTCTACCTATACCGACACTCGAACCGAGATTGGCGGGCTTCACAATGACGGGATAACCGATCTTGTTCTCTATCTTTTCAAGAAGCTGCTCCCGCTCACGATACCATTGCTTGTCGGTGAACCATACATAGTCTACAACGGGGATGCCGTTTGCCTGAAGGATCATTTTCATCGTAATCTTGTCCATACCGTTTGCCGACGACAGCGTGTTGCAGCCTGCATAGGGCACACCGATTGTCTCAAGCACTCCTTCAAAAATACCGTCCTCGCCGTTGGATCCGTGGAGGACAGGTATCACTACATCGGCTTTCGTCACCACATCACTGCCGAACATAGGCTTGCGATAGCGGTAAAGGTTATAGTCGCCGTAAACCGGTTTCATGTAGACCTTCTCGCACTTGGCAAGCAGCTTGGGTATATCCCTATAATTAGCGACATCAAGAAGTGCATCGCCGGTATACCACTCACCCTGCTTGGTGATATATATAGGTGTGACATCGTAGCGGTCGCGGTCTATGGCATGCATCGCCTGTGATGCCGAGATTACTGATATTTCATGTTCGGTGGAACGTCCGCCAAAAAATACGAATATATTGGTTTTCATTGCGTTTCTACTGGTTATATATGGTCTGTAATTATCTTCATTTTGTCTTTTACGGTTCGGCTATTTGAATGTATCGGGCAAGTCATTTTCGTAAAGCACCGTATCACCCGCGCGTGCTATCCGTGCAAGCACCTGCTGAGCCTCGGCAAATGTACGCACGGCATGTACCGAATCCTTCGGCATGACACCGGCGTCGGCTATCCCCTCAAGAATAGCCTCCCGGTTGTACTCTCCTACGACTATGGCGACATCGGCTCCGCGACCTATCTGCTCGCCGAGACGCCGGTTGTATTCCCGCTGCTTGTCACCGAGCTCAATCATGCCTGGAGTCACTATAATGCGCTTTCCTCCCGTCATGCGCGCAAGCACGTCGACAGCCATCCGTGACCCGTCAGGGTTGGAGTTGAACGCATCATCGATTATTGTGATACCGCCGGGAGTATGTTTCATATTGAGTCGGTGCTCGACCTGTTCAATCTTCTCGACGGCATATTTTATCTTATCGTCAGGCACGCCGAGACGCATGGCTATGATGACGGCGGCTATCAGATTGGAGATATTGCACTCCCCGACGAGGCGTGTGTGCAATTCGAGTTTCTTTCCGGGTCCCGACACTGTAAATGATGTACCCGTGGGACTGTAAACGATGTCCGACGCTGTAAAATCAGCTCCCTCGGGATGACTGACGGCATATCTGACACACTCCACATTGGTGACGTCGCGGTTGGCGACATAGGGGAAATCGTTATTAACGACGGCAAGTCCGTCAGCAGGTAACGAGTCGACAAGTTCAAACTTCGTTTTCTGCACATTCTCTATCGACTTGAACGACTCGAGATGCTGCTCGCCCACGGCTGTGACTATTCCCATCGAGGGCTTTACAAGTTCGCATATCTCTTTTATATCACCCGGCTGCTTGGCGCCCATCTCGACTATAAACACCTCGTTGTAGGGCTTCAGATGCTCGCGCACGGTACGTATCACCCCGAGCGTGGTGTTGAAACTTCCGGGAGTCATCAGTGTATCGAAATGTTCCGACAATATGCGGTGGAGATAGTGTTTCGTACTCGTCTTGCCGTAGCTGCCGGTTATGCCTACGATTTTAAGATCAGGCATTGAGGCGAGCATGTCGCGTGCCTCGTTATAATATCGGCGGTTGATCGACTTCTCTACCGGGCGTAACAACGCATTGGACATCAGCAGTATTAACGGTGACGCTACAAGTTCGACCATCAGAGTGGCGTCAACGGCTGTGAGCGACATCGTAGAGACCCACACAATCGCGGGAATAAGTAATCCGACACCGAGCATAACGCCGAAAATACGCTTGGCTCTGTTGGTAAAGACCAGCGGCTTCTTATATTTCGCCGTCAGAAGTTTCACCGTATTATAAATCAGTATAGCCGATGCGATCACCGCACCTGCCGACGTCGGGATATTGTGTACGAGTATGAGAAACAGAGCTATACATGTAAGCATGCGTGTGACTGTCGTGCTCTCGTTGCTCGTATTGAACCATCGGGTGTAACGGTCGTTACGATAGGAGTTTTGCTGAAGCATCATGAGGTCGCGCTTGAACACCACCGGCATGCTCAACACGGCAAACGCCATCAGCACGATAAGGGTTATAATTGTTATTGTAGGTCCCATTATGTTTTTATTTCATTATAAGTCTTTATGATTCAATCGGTCATGAGTTAAGGAAACTGCGCAACACGGCGGCAAACCCGACTGGGTTGTCAAGAAAACTGTAATGTCCGCATCCGGGAAAAGAGACCAACCCGGCATCGGGTATCAATCGTTCCATCTTGCGGGCGTCGGACAACGGTGTCGCCGTGTCATTCTCGCCCCACACAAGCAGCGTTGGCGCCTGGATGAGGGGCATGACATGCTTTAGATCTTCGTTGACGACCTTGCTCAGCACGCGGCGCATCATGACCGACGCATTGTTATAGTCGCTCGACCCGCGCCCGGCTCTCAGGCGCTCTATGCGGCGCTCGGCTCGCTCTTTTCCCAGCATAATTCGGTAAAACCGTTTTGCCGCCTTGAACGAGTAGACTTTCAGATAATATTTCATGCTGCGGCGCGGCTTGACTCCGGCGGCATCGACAAGAATCAGTTTTGAAACCTTGTTGCGTGAACTGAACAGCAGCCCTACCCTGCCGCCAAACGAGTGTCCTATCAGTATCGGCTCAACAGCCTCCTCCGTCTCGGCAAGACGTTCGATAAGACGGGTGTACTCCTCGACGCCCCACACCGTCCCGTCACTGTTCTCGCCCGGCTCGGTCGACTGTCCGAATCCCGGGAAATCAACATTTATGACACGATGATTCTCCGCAGCAATCCTTTCGATGCTCCTGACTGTCTCGTGAGTGCAACCCCATCCATGCATCAGGATGACCGTCGGCACCCCTTCGCCCGTGACGGTGTAGTGCAGTTTCACTCCGTTATATTCCAGTTCTTTTTCCATACTTGTCTCTGACAAGATGCAAAGTTACAACCTTTACCCGCCACGGCAAAATTACAATGACAAAAATTTTTCGCCTCCGCCAACTTATCGCGCTATTCTTTCAGCGAATGTACTCCTTTGACACCGAACTACCCCGACGTACTATATAAAATCCCTTGCCGGGAACACTGACCGGAATACCTTGGAGATTATAATACATCGGCTCCACCTGATCGTCTGGGTCACATTCTGTCGCGTCAACAGCGCCGTGACTGCCACCGGGATATGGCGGGCGCACTTCGATATCCACGTCATCGCCTGTGCTGAATGTCTCTTCCCCGCCTCCGTTGACCACGAGCCTGACTCCGCACTTTATACTTCCGTAGCTGACCACTCCGACCGTCGTCACTGCCGACGAGCCGGCACGGAAAGTCTTACCGCTGACCATCCCGGCTCGGCTGTCGACCGAAAGTGAGAAATCCGTAATATCGGTATCGACAAGTACCCCGTAACGGTTGTAGCCGAAGACTGTCGGTGTAAATGTTTCACCGGCTTCAAGCCGCACGTTTTTCTGCAATACCTCAATTGCAGCGACCGTGTTGTCGGCAGGTGTTGCCGAAGCGGCAAAGAAGCCGTTGGCTACAGGTCGCAGATAGCTCTCAAGTCCGTATGGTATATTACAGATACCCTGTCCGATATTGTAAAGCTGAGAAGAGCCCCCGCCATCCATAGCGGTAGCGGTGTGACAGCCGAGATAGATCATAAAATCGGCTAACATCCTGAAGTCGAGACCCGACGATGTCGCTCCGTAACCCGCACGAAGTCCCGATGTACATCCATTCGATTTATACGAGTCAGCCACGAGCATCACCATCTCGGTACGCTCCTCGTTGTAACCTATCGCCGTGCGCGCCGTCGGTGTAATCTGTATAGCCGTCGTTTTCAGCAGACTGTTACATTCTTCATCCGTGATCGGCTCTCCGTTTTCCACGATAATCGGACAGCCGCCGACTATCGATGTCACATCCGTCGCTTTGCGACCGTCAATATAAAACTCCGGCGGCAACATTGAGAGACGGTAACCGGGGCGCAACTGTTCCATCAGATAATAAGCAAATCCGACACCCGACAACACATATCCGTCAGCCGGAATAGCCATATTGCCGTGAGATTCATTCCCGCTGCAATCCCCCACCGTCTCTGATGTGACCTCAAAAACGGCATTACCCTCGGCTATCGATCCTGAAACGAGTTTCATCTGACACTCGCGCCCCCAGCAGTTGGTCTTTGATGTCGCCCCATGCTCTGGCGTATAGATCACCAGACAATCCTCCCGGCGCTGAGTGTTTAAACCGATGCCATAGGTTTTGCCGTCGGGAAATCTCAGCATCTGACGGAGCGTTACCGACCCTGTTATCAGCACATCCTTTGCCGATCCTACGGTCACGTATGAACCAAACTGTTTCCATCCGTCATCACCGACGCCGAAGTTATACAATCGGTTATTAATATATGTAATACCGTTTGTACGTTTATGATCGCCATTGAGATTGGCATGATCCCCGTTGACGCCGGCGATATATCGCAGACCGCCGTGACTGTTTTTACGTTCCCCCATTTTAAGGACGTTTTCCGATGCGCACTCGGTGTCGAGAGCCTGTACCCCGGTAAGTCTCAGCGACGGATTATTCATGTCGATTGTCGTGTAGAAGATGTTGGTCGCCGTGGACCCGCTGCCGGCACCTGTAGCAGTCAGACGCACACCGGTAGTCCTGATACCCGGACCTACAGTCACGCGCAGCAACGTGTCGGCACTGAAATCCCTACTTCCTAATGTTATGACATTCTCTGCATTACAGATTATAGCGACACCTGACAACACCACCGACAGGACCCGTCTCAGTCCCATGCATCCTATTATATATTTCCTATAATTTTTCATTTTGAGAGAGTAAGTATTGACAAATTTATCAATAATTTCCCGACCTACACAACAATCTCCTGTATTTTTCACCGACACCCCGCAATTTGCCCATCCCCCACCTCCGTGGAATCGTCCTCTCGTCCGCCGGTAGGGACGCGATGCATCGCGTTAATATCAGGCATGTTACACATAATCGCCGTGTCAAAATTATGGCGTCATACCGCTTACCCACCGGTAGGGACGCGATGTATCGCGTTATCATCCGGCATGTTACACATAATCGCCGCGTCAAAATTATGGCGTCATACCGCTTACCCGCCGGTAGGGACGCGATGCATCGCGTTAATATCAGGCATGTTACACAGAATCGCCGCGTCAAAATTATGGCATCATACCGCTTACCCGCCGGTAGGGACGCGATGTATCGCGTTAATATCAGGCATGTTACACACAATCGCCGCGTCCCTCCTTCCTGGCATAACAATCCTATTGGGGGGATAAACGATTACGCGCCGCGGGGCGATGTGCTCCGCGGCGCGTTTCGGTGTGTTGTTGACCTTTCTGACTGCTATTTCACGACTATTTTATTAACGGTCGCGCCCTGGCGCACGATATAAACGCCATTGATGAGCTCCTTGATGCTACGCCCTACCAACATACCGCTGAGATTGTATATCTCGTAAGGCTCCGAATAGTCAATGTCGTCATTATCAACATCGGAAACCTTACCGACTCCACCAGTTGGAGTCACCGTGGTTATTACGATGTTGGCAAATCGCCCTCCGGAGATAGTGATGAAGTAACCGGTGATTGTGTACTCCCGGTCACTTGTAATCATTTCACGGATATTGTCGGGTACCCAGTAGCCGCTACCCTGTGCTGCCTCGGCACCGTCAACGATGAAATCATAGTAGTTGCCGTTTACACGAGCCTTACCGGTAATCGAGATATACTCGGCAAGCTTGTTGCCGTCACGATTGAGTGCCGCGTCAAGCATCGCGCCTGTGTAGTGCTTAGGCTCGGGATACCTGTATTCCGATGCTCCGTCCACTACATAGCTGTCATCAGTGATAATAATTTGCAACCCCATGTCGTATGAACCTACAGTGCCGCTGAGAGTGATCCGGTCACCGATCGAAACGTTATCGACACTGAAGCTGCTTCCCTGGTAGCAGAGCACCGACCCTGACTCATCAGTAAGGATAAATCCGCGGGAACTGATTGCAGTGACCCATCCGCGGATCTCTACATCGTCACCGACGTCGATAGTTCCGATTACTGATGTCGGTTTCCATTTCTCCGGACCGCTTTCTGTTACTTCGACATAACATGAGGCGCTTGTGCCGTCGTAAGCGGTAGCTGTGACTTGAGCTGTACCGACCCCGGTTGCAACTACCTCTGTTGTTTTTCCGGAAGATGAAGATACTTTGACAACATTGGGATTAGAACTGTTCCAGGTACAAGTAGATGAATTAGAACCTGTTATTGCAGCGGATAATGTTTCCCTGTCACCGACATGAATATTCAAAGAAGATGGGGTCACAACAACCTTGTTATGTTTAAGAATGGTTATGTCAACGTAATCGGAATGTCCATTATTTGTGGTAGCCGTAATTCTGGAAGTACCTCCGAACAATCCGGTTACAACACAGGAATTTCCGGCTCCTGAAATGGAAACATTACTGTTGTTGGCTGTCCATGTTACAGATCCCGTTCCTCCGATTAATTCAGCAGAAACAGTTGCTGATTCTCCGATATAGATTTGGCTTTTAGAAGTGCTGACACTTATTCCTGAAGGTCCCCGTTCTGTTACTTCGGTGATTACGATATTGACAAATCGTCCTCCGGAGATATGGATGAAGTAACCGGTTATTGTGTACTCCTCGTCACTTGTAATCATTGCACGGATATTGTCGGGCACCATGTAACCGCTACCTTGTGCTGTCTCGGCACCGTCAACTATGAAATCATAGTAATTGCCGTTCACACGTGCCTTACCGGTAATCGTAATATACTCGGCAAGCTTGTTGCCGTCACGATTGAGTGCCTCGTCAAGCATCGCGCCGGTGTAGTGCTTAGGCTCTGGATACGTGTATTCCGATGCTCCGTCCACTACATAGCTGTCATCCGTAATAATAATCTGGAGACCCTTATTGTATGCACTTACGGTACCGCTGAGTGTGACCCGGTCACCGATGGCAACGTTATCGACACTGAACCCGTTTGCCTGGTAGCAGAGCACCGATCCTGACGCATCTGTAAGGACGAATCCGCGTGTATCGATTGCAGTAACCCATCCGCGGATCTCTACATCGTCACCGACATCGATGGTTCCGATTTCTGATGTTGGTTCCCATTTCTCCGGTTCGGATTCTTTTATGTTTTTGAAGTTACTCCATGGGGTAATTGACCTATATTTTTCAATTGATTCCTTTGGAACTCTAAGAGTGGCATTTTGGTAAACTTCTGCTTCAAACATTCCATCATCAGCCCTAAATGGATCTGTTGATAGGTTTTCTACCAGCCTGATAGCATCGCAATCCTTAAATAATTCGTTCCCGACTGAAGCTATAGACCCGCAGAACCTAACTTCAGTCAAACCGCTACAATTTTCAAAAGCAGTTTTACCTATTGACGTAACGGACTGAGGGATACTGATTGTGGTCAAGCCATAACAATGCGAAAAAGATCCATAACCGATCGAAGTAACGGACTGAGGGATACTGATTGTGGTCAAGCCACAACAATGCGCAAAAGATCCATCACTGATCGAAGTAACTGATTGAGGGATAATTATCGAATCCAGACTGTAGCAATCAATGAAAGCATAACTGCCTATAGAGATAACAGATTCCGGAATGTTAATAGATGACATTTGTTCACATCCATCAAAAGCCGATTCCCCTATTGTCGTAACAGAATTCGGGATATTCACCGATATCAGATTTTCACATACTGTGAAAGCAGATGCCCCTATTGTAATGACAGAGTTTGGGATATCCACCGATGTCAGATCTTCAGAAAAGAGGAAAGAATTTTCTCCGATTGCGGTGACGGTGTACTCCTCTCCATCATAGATAACAACAGATGGAATCTTTAGATTGCCCGCAACATGATTTCCGGCGATAGGAGGGAATCTATTACCTGCTTTTGTTTCTACGGTCTTGTCCGTCTCACTCAATATAGTGTAACTCAGCGTCTGTCCTTGATAGGTGTACTCAAATTCATCATTCTCTTTATGAAAATTCATTTCTTCAATTTTCTCAAATTCACCCCAATAATCTGAATCTTGATAATTGTTTTTAGTTCCTTTGGGTACATAGAGTGTGCCATCTTTTAAAGTTGTGCTTTCGAATGACGGGAGTAATACCGGTGGCGTTTCTGCAAGACAATATACAGATGTTAAATTACCACAACGCATGAAAGCGTTTCCTCTAATTTCCGTTAGAGACGATGGGAGTGTTATTGACGTCAAACTACTGCAGCCGATGAAAGCCGCCGTATGAATTCTCGTTACAGACGAGGGAAGTGTTATTGTCGTCAAACTGCTGCAACTCTGGAAAGCCCAAGTCGAAATTTCCGTTAGAGACGAAGGAAGTGTTATTGTCGTCAAACTGCTGCAGCCAGAAAAAGCTTTCAACCCAATTTCTGTTACAGACGAGGGAAATGTTATTGTCGTCAAACTGCTGCAGCCATAAAAAGCCCCCGAACCAATTTCCGTTACAGATTCCGGTATATCAAATTTTGTATTACTCTTTCCTGCCGGATATTGAATTATTTTCTGCATATCTTTAGTGTATAGAACCCCGTCATCAGCTGTATAAAATTGATTTGCTGAATTTACTTTTATTTCACTCAAATTACTGCAGTTACTAAATGGGGAATATTCTATTTCCGTAAGCGAAGCCGGGAGGATTATCGACGTCAAGCTACTACATTTGTCAAATGCATAAGTACAAATTTTTGTTAGAGATGATGGAAAGGTTATAGACGTCAACCTGCTGCAGCCGTTGAAAGCAGAAGCACCAATTTCTTTTAAAGATGATGGGAGGGTTATTGATGTCAAACTACTGCAGCTGGAGAAAGCACCGTGCTCTATTGAAACCACACTATATTCTTTGTTATCGTACGATACTTTCTGAGGAATTATGCAATTGATTAGTTGAGATGAAGCGCTTTCTACTCCTACACTGTTTTTGTCAAGAATAATGTAGGTGATATCATTAACAACAAATAATGAACCGGTGAGATCTGTTACTTCTACGTGACAGGAGGCGCTTGTACCGTCGTAAGCTGTAGCTGTGATTTGAGCAGTGCCGCTCCCTGTTGCAACAATCTCCGTTGTTTTCCCGGAAAATTGGGAAACTTTGACGACATTGGAATTAGAACTTTTCCAGTTACAGATAGACGCATTAGGACCGGTTATTGAAGCAGACAGAGTTCTCGTGTCTCCGACATGAATATTTAAGGATGACGGTGTAACTGAAATTGTATTTCCGGCAGGTTCGCTATCTGTAATTTTCACAGTCCACTGAGCTGGATACGAAGCGGTTTGAAAAGAACCGGGATAGCTGTACGTTAAAGAACAATATATCGTATAGGTTCCGGCTCTTGAGAATTTTACACGCGAAAATGTTTGTGATTTATCAACCCATGTGGTTACCCATTCGTCGGATGAAGTCCAATTATAACTACGGACAGTGAGTTCTCCTTTAAAAATACCATCACATATTTTAGCCCCGGTATCACTATCGTCTCTTATATTTAGGGTAATAATTTCCCCGGTTTTTTTAGAGATTGTAGCTGCCGAAACATTTATTGGAAGCCATAGAGAGAAAATTATAAGTATCAGAATAGCGGCACCGCGAATGAGATGTTCTCTAAAAGATTTAGATTGTTTAGGACTGTCCATAATAAATTATTCTTCAAAAATGGAGCTGGAGATCCCCTATCCAACCGATTTATTAAAACGAAAAAGCGCAGGAATCTGTATCTGTTACCGTCCTACAAGCAGAGGCTTCTCGCATTGCCCTATTCATGTCGGACGGCAACGCAGAAGCCCACGCCAGTATATGCAATTATCGCTCCGGCATCATTCCTCACGGAATAACGTGCCGGAAACAGGATATTACATACCCGCATGCCTCTACCGTTGCTCAATCCTTGACATGAATATGAAATTTTGCGAGAATTTCTGCTTGTCAAGAATCAGCGCGGATAAACGCTTGTCGATTATCTGTTTTCTACATCCCTCCCTGCTTTCAACCCTGACAATGGGTCACGGCTAAAAACCTCAACCCCACCGGCGCGGTCATGCAAGAAGTTCTGCAACGGCAAAGATATCAATATTTTC
>CAYTWG010000060.1:0-12609 GCA_964442005.1 uncultured Bacteroides sp.
CCAAGGACGAGATTATCAAAATGTATCTCAACCAGTTTGACTTCCTTTACAATGCTGTCGGCATCAAGTCGGCGGCACACGTCTACTTCGGTAAGGATGCCAAAGATCTGAACATCGAGGAGGCGGCGACGCTTGTGGGGATGGTGAAGAATCCGGCGTTCTACAACCCGGTGCGGCACAATGAGCGCACCCGTAACCGTCGTAACGTAGTGCTCGACCAGATGGTCAAGGAGGACAAACTGTCGCGTGAAGTCGCCGACTCGCTCAAGCAGCTCCCGCTGACGCTTAATTTTCATCGGGTCGATCACAAAGACGGTCTCGCGCCATATTTCCGTGAGGAGCTGCGCCGCATGCTGACGGCAAAGTATCCGCAGCGCTCCAATTACATGGCATGGGAAGGACAGAAGTATATCGACGACTCTCTTGCTTGGGAGAAAAATCCGCTGTTTGGATGGATTGAGAAAAATCCTAAACCCGACGGTTCGAAATATGACATCTATACCGACGGTCTGAAAATCTACACTACGATTGACAGCCGCATGCAGACATACGCCGAAGATGCCGTCGAGGAGCACATGAAGTCGTTGCAGAAAGATTTCTTCCGCGAGAAACGTGGCGTCAAGGGTGCTCCCTATACGACCAACCGCGAGGAGCTGTCATCGGAGCAGCTCGCATCGCTGATCGACCATGCCGTCAAGCAGACCGACCGCTACCGGCTGATGAAACGTGCCGGGGTGTCGGAAAGCGACATAAAGAAAGCGTTCGACACGCCTGTCGATATGCGCGTGTTCAGCTATAACGGATTGATTGACACTGTTATGACGCCGCGCGACTCGGTGCTGTATAACAAGCACTTCCTCCGCACCGGTTTCATGTCGATGGATCCGCGTACAGGTCACGTGAAAGCCTACGTGGGCGGTCCCGACTTCTCGTTCTTCCAGTATGACATGGTTTCGACAGGTCGTCGTCAGATCGGTTCGACAATAAAACCGTTCCTCTACACCTATGCCATGGAGGAGGGATTCACACCGTGTGACGAAATGCTCAACGAGCAGCCCACGATAGTCGATGAACTCGGGCGTCCATGGTCGCCGCGCAACTCCGGAAATGCCTGTGTCGGCGAGATGGTGACGTTGCGCTGGGCACTGACCAACTCCAACAACTGGATCTCGGCACGGTTAATGAGTCAGCTGTCGCCACAGACTCTTGTGCGTAACATGCATAACTTCGGAATCACCAACAGTATCGACCCGGTGATGTCGCTCTGTCTCGGCACGTGCGATGTGTCGGTCAAAGAGATGGTCGGAGCCTACACGGCATTTGCCAACAAGGGTATGCGTGCCGAGCCGGTGTTTGTTACCGCTATAGCCGATGCCAACGGAAACGTAATATCGGAATTTAACACGAGTCACACCGAGGTTATCAGCGAAAAAGCCTATTACCGCATCCTGTCGATGCTGCTTAACGTGGTCGACGGCGGTACGGGTAACCGTCTGCGCCGCGCTCCTTATAACATCACAGCGCAGATGGGTGGTAAAACGGGTACGACTAACTCCAACTCTGACGGTTGGTTCATGGGATTCACCCCTGACCTCGTGTCAGGCGTATGGGTCGGTGGCGAAGAACGATATATCCATTTCAATTCGATGGCTCAGGGACAAGGCGCTTCAATGGCGCTTCCAATCTATGGAAAATATATTAAACGAGTCTATAACGACCCGTCGCTTCCCTACAACCAGTCGTCGACATTCACCTTCCCGGCTATTGACCTGTGCGAGAAGGAATATTATGGCGAGTATGTCGACGACAGCGAGCCCGAGGAGAGTATCCGCGGCGCCTTTGACTGATTTCCCGGGTCATTAAAACAGTGTTAAATGACATCGGACAACAGGCTTGACTGGGTTGATATCTCTAAAGGGATTACCATTATATTAATGGTGATAGGTCACACGTCGATTCCTAAAGGACTCAGTAACTGGATATGGTCGTTCCACATGCCCTTCTTTTTCATAATATCGGCATTGTTTGTGGGGTGGGAGAAGAGCGATTTTAAGGATTTTGCATGCAGAAAGACTAAAGTCCTGATCTATCCTTTCGTTGTTTATTCGATCATCAATCTGTTGTTGTGGCATATCGTTTACGGGAAAACGTTAGGGGGGTATGCGCTTGAGGTGCTTTCAGACGGGTGGGGCGGCGTTGCCTTATGGTTTATCCCGATATTTTATCTGAGCACGTTGGCCTGCAAGGTGACCAAGCGGAAATTGTGTGTAGTCTCGGGTGTCGCCGGGATATTGTTGTCATCGGTTCTTTGCCATTTTGAAATTGTTCTGCCGTGGAACATGTCGGTGTTGCCGTTTGCCTACGGATTGATGACTATAACGAGATTCTATGCTTCACATATCAGAAATTTCATAGCCGTTCTATCCGTATCATGGATGATGTTGCTGTCGGTGACGTGTATTGCCGTCGGTGCCGCGGGAGGATATATGTGGCGTCTTGACATGTGTATAAATCAGGTTAATCCTATCGCCCCCGTCATTGTGGATATCGCCGTGGGAGTAATGGCTGTCATAGGTATATCTGTTGTCATCCAGCGATTTAATGTGATCGGGTCAGTCTTGAAAAAGGTGGGTCGAAACACTTATGAAATAATGGCTTTTTCCCAGATTTCGATAGCGTTGATGAAATTGTATATCGAGAGCAGTGTTGTCAGGTACTTAATGCTGATACCTATACTGGTCGTGATAACCTATATAAGAAAGGCCATAGAGGGAAAGTTCTCAAAAGTTGAGGCGATTTAGCCCTGACGTCAGATAAGAGGATATAATCACGCAATTTTTGTCGGGTACTAAATTTTTTCTATATTTGTAGTTGGAAAAAAGGTCATGACACGATGGACTTGATGGAAGAAGATATAAAAAAAGCATGTGAAGTTATGCGCTCAGGCGGCGTGATACTATATCCTACTGATACTGTGTGGGGTATAGGTTGTGATGCCACGCGCAGCGATGCAGTTAAACGTGTCTTTGAGATTAAACGGCGCTCTGACAGTAAGGCATTGATAGTGCTTATAGGCGATGCCGATCATCTGTGGAAGTATGTCGACGAGGAGCCGGAGATAGCACGAGAACTGATCGATGTTGCCGTCAGACCCCTTACGATAGTGTATGACCGCGGGCGCAATCTCGCTCCAGAACTGCTTGCCGCCGACGGCAGCGTGGGAATACGTGTCACCCGGGAACGATTTTCCCGTTGCCTGTGCAACGCGATGCGCCGCCCCGTAGTTTCGACATCGGCTAATGTAAGCGGCAATCCCACTCCGGTGTTTTTTAAAGATATTGACCCCGAGATAATCAATGCCGTTGATTATGTTGTCAGGTCACGTCGTGACGAGAATACTCCGCGGCAGCCGTCGTCGGTCATAAAGCTCGGTAACGACGGAACCGTTAAAATCCTGCGCTCTTGACCGACGTTTCCCGACAGCGGCTCCGGTATGTCATCAACGACTATGTGATGACCAACGTGGCTTGGGCTGCGTTCAATGTCGTGCGTTTCTACTGGATTGTCGATAACTCGTTCACCACCTCATTATGGCGGTTCATGACGATGCCCACGGTGTTGTGGGGACAGTTGCTTTTTCCGGTGATGATGCTCGGCATCTACATCCTGTCGGGCTACTATAATCATGTATTCCTGAAATCGCGTCTCGAAGAGCTGATCAACACCATCACGACGACGTTTATCGGTACGATTCTCATCTACTTCATAGCAATAATCGACGACCCGATACCCGACAGAGCCAGTAACTATCAGCTGCTGGCGATGTTGGAGCTGATGTTGTTTGCCTCAGTCTATATCTCCCGTCTTATCGTTACGTGGAAGTCAATCAAGAAGATACGCCGCGGCGAGTGGACTCAGAACGCGCTCGTTATAGGCGTTTCTGACGAAGCCGTTGACTATGTGACGCATAAGCTTGCCATACAGCGGCGCATGGGGCTCAATGTTGTCGGATTTGTCTCGCTCGATGAAAGCGGGGCAGCACGTGTCGACAACCTTCCGGTCTATAGATTTGAAGATATCGCCGGAGTGTGTGCCGATAAGAATATATCCAATCTGATTCTTATACCTCCGCGTCGCGGCGTAAAGACCACGCTTGAGATCATCAACGCGCTGTTTCCTCTTGGATTACCTATTTTTGTCACTCCCGATATTTTTGACCTGATCATGTCGCGCTCGCGGTTCCGCAACGTGATAGGTGAGCCGCTTATCGACATATCGCGTGCCGACATGGCTCAGAGCACGGTCAATCTCAAGCGTGCCGGTGATATCGTTGTCTCGGCTCTCGCTTTGATAGTCCTTTCGCCGCTTCTTGCTGCAATAGCTGTTGCAGTGCGGCGAGATTCTCCGGGGCCGGTGATATATAGCCAGGAGCGGGTGGGATATCAGAAGCGTAAGTTCAATATCCTTAAATTCCGTACGATGGCTGTCGATGCCGAGAGCACGGGACCCGCACTGTCGACTCCTGATGATCCGCGCATAACCCGGGTGGGCAGGGTGCTGAGGAAGTACCGGCTTGACGAGCTGCCGCAGTTCTGGAACGTGCTGAAAGGCGACATGTCGCTCGTCGGACCGCGTCCCGAACGCGAGTATTATATCTCGCGCATAGTCGAGAAAGCGCCTTATTACACGCTGGTTCATCAGGTGCGTCCCGGCATCACCTCGTGGGGCATGGTGAAATACGGCTATGCGTCTAACGTCGACGAGATGATCGAGCGGTTGAAGTATGATCTGCTTTACATCGAGAATGTTTCGATGCTTGTCGATCTGAAGATTTTGTTTTACACGGTCAATACCGTAATAACAGGAAAAGGGATATGAGGCAGATTAAAATGTTTCCCGACAGGCTGCGGCGCAGGTTTCATGATGCGATACTGCGTTTCATGATATGGCGTGAGCGCCACATAAAGGAAAAGTCATTTGTGATTATCCTGGCTCTTGTTGTCGGTCTGTTCTGCGGATTTGCGGCGCTGCTGCTCAAGTGGCTTATCCATTTTATCAGTTCGTCGCTGACAGCCGGTGCGGCAATCACGAGCGGAAACTATATCTATCTGATATACCCTGTTGTAGGTATCATGCTGACGCAGATGTACGTGCGTTACATGGTTAAGGACAACATTTCTCATGGTGTCACCCGAGTGCTGTATTCTATTTCTCAGAATAAGAGCCGTCTTAAACCCCACAACATGTACTCCTCGGTTATCGCCAGTTCCATCACGATCGGCTTCGGCGGTTCGGTAGGTGCCGAGGGTCCTATCGTTTACACCGGAGCGGCTATCGGTTCCAATCTCGGTCAGATGTTCCGTCTGTCGCCGCGAATCCTGATGATACTTGTGGGGTGTGGAGCGGCGGCGGGTATCTCCGGCATCTTCAAGGCTCCGATAGCCGGAATGCTTTTCACGCTCGAGGTGCTGATGCTCGACCTGACCACGGTGTCGGTCATGCCGCTGCTGATGGCGTCGATCACAGCCGCCACGGTTGCCTATGTCTTTACCGGTTACGATGTGGAATTTTTCTTCGTTCAGAGCGAAGGATTTGGAGCGTCGCGCATTCCGTTTGTAATCGTGCTCGGTATTTTATGCGGTGTCATATCGTTCTATTTTACCCGCATTATGAACATGATGGAGAACTTCTTCAAGAAACGTCTTATCGTTCCCTGGAAAAAGACAGCCGTCGGCGGTGTGATACTTGCAGTGCTCGTGTTCCTGTTTCCACCCTTATATGGTGAAGGTTACGGCGCTATCAACGGACTTCTCAACGGCGACCCGTCATCGATTGTCGACGGCAGTATATTCTACAATGACGGCAGCAACCCCTGGTTTATCCTGCTGTTTATCGGACTTATCATACTTTTCAAGGGGTTTGCGACGTCGGCGACCAACGGCGGCGGTGGTGTCGGCGGTACCTTCGCGCCTTCACTTTATGTGGGCTGTATGACCGGATTTTTCTTTGCGTTCCTGGTCAATCACATGGGGTTTGACTTTGTGTTGTCAAACAAGAATTTCGCGCTCATGGGCATGGCCGGAGTGATGAGCGGCGTAATGCATGCTCCACTGATGGCTATCTTCTTAACAGCCGAGATGACAGGCGGTTATCAGTTGTTCCTGCCGTTGCTCATCGTCTCGACAATCTCTTATGGTACAATAAAACTGTTCATGCCTTACAGTATCTATACCATGCGTCTTGCCCAGCGTGGCGAACTGCTGACCCATCATAAGGATAAAGCCGTCCTGACGCTACTTAAAATGAACAGTGTAATAGAGACTGATTTCATGTGTGTCAAGCCTGAGATGAATCTCAAGGAGATGGTAAATGTAATCTCCAAGTCCAACCGCAATCTCTTTCCCGTTGTAAATGACCGCAACGAACTGCTTGGAATTGTGTTGCTTGATGATATCCGTAACATAATGTTCCGTCCTGATCTCTATCGCCGCATGTTTGTAAACCGGTTCATGAGTATGCCGCCCGCCAAAATCGAATTAGGCGATACGATGGACAAAGTGATGAAAACTTTTGACGATACCGGAGCATGGAATTTGCCCGTTGTTGAAAACGGGCGCTATGTAGGGTTCGTCTCCAAATCCAAAATCTTCAACTCCTACCGCCGCGTCCTCCGCCACTACTCCGAGGACTAATTCCCTCTCTGTTTCTCCGTCAGCTTAACTTTCCCGCTATTTAAAATTTTTCAAACAGTTGACCATTCAGAAATTTGTTTTTATCTTTGCGTCGCAGACCGCTCTACTTATCTGTGTACCTTCGTGGAGAAGTGGGGTAGGACTGTTTTTAACATACGAAAGCGTTTATCCGCGCTGATTCTTGACTCTCCGAAATTCTCGCAAAGTTTCATTTAGAAGTCAGGGAGGCGCAACGGTAGGAGCGTGTGGATATGTAATGTCATGCGTTCGGCAAGTTGTCTCGTTGAGAGATATCGCCGGACGTCGTTGTTGCATATACAAGCGTGGGCTTCTGGCGTTGCCGTCCGACTTCTAAAGGGCAATGCGAGAAGCCTCGGAGAGTAGGATGGTGACTGATACAGATTCCTACGCTTTTCTTTAGTATCAACTGTTTACTGCCAACGAGGGGAAGACTGAGGCTCGAGTGCGATAGCATTAAACACAATGCCCCACATCGGGAAATTAATAAAGGAAGAGCTTGAGCGCCAGGAGCGTACTCCTACTTGGCTCGCGCGAAAAATCAATTGTGAGCGCCCCAATGTCTATTATATCTTCCGTCAGCAATCCATCAATACCGACTTGTTGATGCAGATTTCCCGTGCTCTTAATTTTGATTTTTTCAGCATGTTCTCCGAGGAATACAACCAAAAGCGTTAAATATTTATACGTATTCGTAAATTCTGCTTACTCCTTATCTCGTTGCAAATCTTTCATTGTGCCTAACTTTGTGCCATGACCGCACATAGATATTTTTGTTTGGTTGTGGTGTTTTTGACAATCGGAGCGTGTATTTACATCCTGTTACGCGAACCGGTTTTCTTTACATCTTTTATGTTCGACCGAGTTGAGGATTTACCGCTTATCCAGTTGCCCGATAATATTTGGAGCTATGGTTTAAGATATGTCCTTCCTGATGCGTTATGGTGCGCTGCTCTTCTTTCCTATGCCTCTACGATGGAAAGTAGCCTTATGCGGAGCATAGCTGTAATGATAGCGCCGGCTATGGAATTCGGACAGCTGATGGAAATCGTTCCCGGTACTTTCAACCTCGACGATTTGATAGTATACACATTAATAACTTTAATATTTATTCTAATATGGAGAAAAAGAAAAAAAACTCGTTCGCAGTGCTTGTAAACTGTTTTGGTCTTGCGATTTTTGTCGTTACGGCTCTTGCATCCTCTTCTTCAAGAGAAGTGTTTCAGGGAATCGATGACTTTAATGAAGGCTATAATAGAGCAAAAGAGTTTTGGAGCTATACTGATGAAAGTCAAACCATCGACATTGACAGTCTGAGTCTTGTACCCGACCAGCCCCTTGTTGCCACAAACGAAATTCATAAATGATTTATTAACCAAATAATTTTACAATAATGAAGAAAATACTGTCGTTAATCGTATTACTTATTTCTGTAGTATCAACAGCAATGGCTGTTCCACCGGGTTCTTACTATGATAAACGCGGAAATTTAAAAGTAGTAGTTAATTATAGTGGAGATGAATTATATCGGGTACAAAATGATGGAACTGTAATTTGCCGGTTTCGCGTTGAATCAGAAACACCATCTCCTAACGAACCCGGAGTTATGATAATAACACTTAGATCAGTTGACACTCCAACAGAGTTTGTTCATTATCGTAATGCTTACTGGATTGGGGAAGATGGTACTGTATAATGGTACTGTATATATGAGTCTTGAATCACTTCCTAATATTGTAACTCGACAATAATATGTTAGTTCGTAAATTAGTTTTTGTGGTAGTCGTTGCAATTGCAAGTTTTACTAACTTTTCAACGGCGTCTCCTTCATCTTACGTATCTCCTGAGCCTGACTCTAATGCTCCGGCATGCCATGAAGTTGGAAATGTCTCAGCATCAGCCGATGACGGTACAGTAACTATTATAAACTATAATAACTACAGGGTTACTGTAATCTGGGCAGTCTATGGACACGCGATAAATGGTTCGCGCCATAAAGTTGGCGGCGGTACTGATGTTATTAACGCGTATGAGGCAAAGTCCAACGGGAGTCCTGCGGCTACATGCAAGGTCGCTCGTAAATATAATACAAATGATCAGTATCTAAGTTATTCAGTAGATATTAAAGTTCAGCGGTGTGACTAATTCAAGCATTAAGATTAAATATTAAATATCCAATCATATTAATTAAAAAATAAGAAATGAAAAAGTTTGTAACTATTATTTGTGCCATTGTATTAAGCATCTCGGTCTGTATTGCCAATAAGTCTGAATCTACAGTATCTAATAATCTGTCGACATCGTCTGAGTTATATGCAGCAGCCAATGTACGTGTTCCTACCGGCGTATTTTTCAATGGGAGTGACTTTGTTAGGGTCGAAAGCTCATGGGTACGAATCTGTATTGATAGAGTAAGTGAAGAATATGATTTTAATGCAGAGAGGGATCCCTATGGAAACTATGTTCTCGTTCTTATAAAAAGGGGAAATTATACTGGTGAGAGTATTATGATATATCCTAACGGTATGTCTCTTTACTATGATGATGTTAAATATACTAAGAAGTCCCGCTATTAATTTTTAAGAATAGTATGTGTTTATAAAGCGACCGTATCATTTGTGATGTGACGGTCGCTTTATTTTATTAATTAACCTTTAATTGTTTGTCGGACGAGTATATCCGTCTTTTACGCAGCGTTTGATCATCTTTTTTATGCGCGATTTTGTCTCAGGATGTGATGAAAACATCTTTTTTATATAGTCTGTTACTGCGTTGTTGTTTTCCAACTGTTGTAATTTTTCGAAAGCCATAACTATGCTCCATGGATTTCTGCCATAGGTTACCAAAAAGTCATAACCGCAGTTATCCGCTTCATTCTCTTGTTTTTGTGAGTATTTTGCGTTTACAAGTGATGAGGCTAATGTCATAATCTGAGAATCGGTCAATGCTCCTATAGTACCGCCGGCTGCTGACAATCCATCTTTTGCAGCTTCTGTAAGCAACTGTGTACGGTAGGCGTTTTTTGAATGCCGCTTAACAACGTGTCCTATTTCGTGACCTATTATGCCCATCAGTTCATCGTCATTCATTAGATCCATTAATGCCGAGTATACCCGCACACTACCATCAGGACAAGCGAAAGCATTGATATCCGTTACATTATACACTTTGAAATTCAATGGTATGCCGTCGGCATCAGTTACTCCGTCGGTAAGTCTTTTAAGCCTTATGGTATAAGGGCTATTGTCGGGCATAATAGCATTTTGTGAATCCATGTATTGTACGGATTCTCTTACATATTCTGCCATCTGACTATCAGTTACAGTCAGCGCCTTTCCTGCTTTGATAACTCCGTTTAGCACTTTATCCCAATTGAATTGAGCGCTTGCATCAGCAGTTGTGGTTATGAATCCAAGAATGACCAATGATCTAATTAAAAGTTTTTTCATGTTTTTGATAATTGTAAATCTAAAAAGAATATAATTTACAAATATATATTTTGTATAGATATTGCAATTGGATATAAGGTTAGAAAAATTTACGTATCAGTATAATATTTAAACGCATAATTATCCTGTATATAGGTCAATCCTCTGCTTATTTAAGTGTGTCCTTGCGATTGCATTTCGTTGTTGAAAATCGCGTGTCTGAGACTCTTTTTTCAGTTAATTAGTAAGGTGGGGGTGGTTTTTGCGGAGGTGGCGGCGGAAGAGGAGGGTCTGGACGGCGCCGCGGCAGGCGAGGTAGAGGATGAAGGCAAACCACAGGGCGTGGTTGCCCCAGATGGGGTAGAGTGCCACATATATTCCGAAAAACAGCAGCATGGCAAGCAACATGGCGAGGAGCATGCTGCGTGTCATGGTCATGCCTATAAACACTCCGTCCCATATAAACGCCGACATGCCGGCAACAGGTATTACGAGCGCCCACAGATAATAGTCGTGTGACATGGCGATGACGTCAGGGTCGGACGTGAGCAGTCCGAGAAACATGTCACCGAGGAGTGCGTAAGCGACGGTGAAAAGGGCACCGATAGCGATTCCCCAGCGGAACAGATTCCTGACATACAGGCGCAGCATAGGAATATCGCGGCTTCCGAGACAGCGTCCGGCAAGAGCTTCTCCGGCAAATGCAAATCCGTCCATCATGTAGGAAAACAGCATGAAAAGCTGCATGAGCAGCGAGTTGACGGCAAGCGTGACGTCGCCCTGACGTGCTCCGGAGCGTGTGAACCACATCGTCACCGCTACAAGACAGAGTGTGCGCAGGAATATGTCGGTGTTGATAGAGAAAAACCGTCGCAGACCGCTAATGTCGATCAGTGACTTAATCCCGGTGAACGACGGTCGGTAGCGGAGACAAAGGAGCAGTCCGACGGCAAGTCCGGTCCACTGGGCGACGAGAGTGCCGGTCGCCACACCCTCGAGTTTCATGCCGAGACCGTAGACGAGCAGGAGACTGGCAAGGATGTTGACTACGTTTATCACAATCGAGACTGTCATCGGCGACCGGGAGTCTTGCATGCCGACAAACCATCCCGACAGGGCATAGGTGGAGAGGACAGCCGGAGCGCCCCATATCACGATGCTGAAATAGCTGCGGGCAAGTGCCGACGTGCTCTCGTCGGAGTCCATGAAGCGCAATACCAGGTCACCTATCGGTGCCTGAACGGCAATAAGGGTCAATCCGGCTACAGTCGCAACGGCGAGCGAGCGGTAAAGGATGACCGACGTGTCACGTCGGTCGCCTCTGCCGAAGGCTTGTGCGGTCATTCCGCTCGATCCCATGCGCAGAAAAGCAAACAGCCAGTAGAGCATGTTGAACATCGAGCTACCGACAGCGATAGCCGCTAAATACACGGCACTCCCGATATGCCCTGTTACCGCCGTGTCAACCAGACCTAAAAGGGGGGTGGTGATGTTGGCGACAATCGAGGGTACCGCGAGTGCCAGTATCGCTCTGTTGTTGGATGACAGTTTCAGAGCTGTATTCAGTCTTTGAGTTTATTGACGCGGCAGCTGTTCCACCAGAGGTAGGCGATCAGGAGCGCATACATTATCAGACCGGCGGTCTGAAGAGTTCCGGTCGAGAAGGGAACGGTGTAATCGATACCGACGAATCCAAGGATTGTAGCGAAGAAGTGGTGCATCGGTTCGTTCCATTCAAAGAAGCGGGTCAGCGCGGCAAACACGCCAAACAGAGCGCCGCCGGCAATGAGACCCGACGAGATGAGCGTTCCGCGGTCGCGGCGACGGTTGTTGATCTCTTCATTCTTGGAGCTGCGGGCGACAAACCATGCGATGGCGCCACCTACGAGCAGCGGGGTGTTGAGCACAATGAGGATAAACACGCCGAGGCAGAATGCGAGCGCCGGCACTTTAAGCCAGTTGAGCAGCAGGGCGAGGATGACACCTACGATGTAGAGGATCCAGGGGGTCTCGCCGCCCATCATCAGGGGCTCGATGACCTTAGCCATAGCGTTAGCCTGGGGTGCCACAAGCGCGTCTTTCCCGGTGAAGCCGTAGACTTGATTCAGGACAAGAATCACACCGCCGACAGTAGCTGCCGATACCAGTGTGCCGAGGAATTTCCATTGTTCCTGTTTGCGGGGCGTCGAGCCGAGCCAGTAACCTACCTTAAGGTCGGTGACGAAGCCTCCCGCCATAGAAAGAGCGGTGCAGACAACACCTCCGATCACCATCGACGCAACGATGCCCGAGGTGCCGCTGAGACCGATTCCGACAAAGATAGCCGACGCGATGATAAGAGTCATCAGGGTCATTCCCGACACGGGATTGGAGCCGACAATCGCAATAGCGTTAGCCGCAACAGTCGTGAAAAGGAAAGAGATGACGGTGACTACAACCCACGCTATGACAGCCTGCCACCATGTATCGAT
>CAYTWG010000061.1:0-12079 GCA_964442005.1 uncultured Bacteroides sp.
TAGAAACGCTCGAGTTTCACGGCTATCAACCACTCGACAGGCTTCTTCAGCGCACGGTCGAGCATGCCGTCGCTCTCAGGCGAGTAAAGCTGCTTGGCAAGCTGCTGAGTGATTGTCGAGCCGCCGCCGGCGTTCTTTTTGTTCATCAGTAGCGTCTTGAACAGCACTCGCATGACGGCACGCATGTCGATACCCGAGTGATCCTCAAATCTCGAGTCCTCGGTAGCGATCAACGCGTCGATGACGTTGGGTGAAATCTCGTCGAAATCAGCATACACGCGGTTGCCCGTGTTACGGAAATATCGCCCCATCTCCTCGCCGTCGGCGGTGTAGATGACGGTCGCAAACTTGTCATTGGGATTACGCAGCTCCTCGACGGCTGGCATGTAGCCTATCAATCCGTTATATATCAGGGCAAACAGTCCGACCATCAGAGCAAATCCGATGCCGAACGTAATCCACATCCATTTAATTATCTTTTTATTGCGTAGACTTTTCTTTGCGTCTTTATTCATTGTCAGATGATAAAAATGATGTTTGGTTATCTGACAGCAAAGTTACTGAATTTATGTGTAACTCCACCGGCATCGGAGCCATTTTATAGCCTACATTTTCATGTTTTATATTTATTTAGTAAATTTGCCGCTAAAATTCCGAGTATGACAACGTTCAACACCATGCAGCTCATCAAGCGGCGTTTCTTTGCCATGCGTAACGGAGCTCTTGCCGATAATCTGCGTCGTGCCGGTGCACCGTACCGCATCATCTTCGGTCTCAACCTCCCTCAGATTGTCGAAATAGCCGCTGATTTCACCCCCGATGCCGATCTCGCAACCGCCCTGTGGAACAACACGACCACGCGTGAGAGCATGCTGCTCGCCCCGATGCTGTTTCCCCGCGATCAGATGACTCCCGACACGGCATTTCTCTGGGTCAGGACGGCTGCTACGCCCGAAACCGTCGACATCCTCTGCCACCGGCTGCTACGTCACATGCAATGGGTCAGCCAACTGATCGACAGGCTTGCTGTTTCTGATGACGATTTGATGCGCTACGCCGCTATCCGTCTGTCATTCAATATCCTCTACAACGCCGGAACTGACATTGAGCGCATACGCCAACTTGCTCTTGAAGAGTCACAACGCGACTGCACGCTGACTTCAGGTGTGTGCCGCATGCTGCTTGACGAGATTGCTTTTCTTAATGAAACTGAAGAATAACCGCTTCCACGGCGGTACACCCGGTCGCTTACCCGCGCGACACAAGGATCACTTCCCCATCGACTTTATACGCGTGAAATAGTCACCGAACCACAGACCGCCGATAATCATCACACAGCCTATCCAGCCCATTATGCCTATCGGTTCGTGCAAAATCACCCACCCCGCTATCAGCGTCACGATCGGCTGACCATAGAGATAATTTGACGCATCGACCGCTCCCAGAACCTTCACGCTCTGAGCCCAGAACACATAGGCTATTAACGAGCAGAACAATCCGAGGAAAAGGATATTTCCCCACACGACCGGCATCATCAGCACCGACAGCGGCGCGTAGTCGGGTACCATCGCAAGAAACGGTAACGCCGTCACAAGCCCGTAGAAAAATGTCTTGCGGGTTATGAACATCGTGCTGTAGGTGACATTAAGCTTCCTCAGCACCACACTGTAAATCGCAAAACTGAATGCCGCACCAAACGCAAGCAAATCACCCATCGGATGCACCTCGATATCGCCGGTACTACTGCCGAAAATGACACATCCCACACCGGCAAACGCCACAAACGATCCCATCACGACCCAACGCGACGGGCGCTCCGACTTATAGACCACCCCGATAAGAAATGTCGTCAGCAGCGGAGCAAGCGTCGTTATAAGCGATACGTTGCCCACGAGCGTCTTGGTGACAGCGATGTTCTCGGCTATAAAATAGATTGAGCCGCCACAGAGACCGCACACGACAAACAACAGTTCGTCACGCCACGTGTCAGCAAAAAACTTTTTGTGGCATATTGCTAAAACGATGACATAGGCAATGATGAATCGGTACATGTATATCTCCACCGGGTCAAGTCGGTAAGGAGGCTCGGTAAGGACCTTGGTGAAAACAAATGATAATCCCCACACCGTAACCACCACAATGGCACAAAGGTGGGCTAACAGTCGTGTCTTTCCGTCTCTTGGCGTTAATGAAGATGTGCTCATACAGAGTTTCTGATTCAAATCGGGTACAAACTTACAAAAAAATCCACTCTTCAGGAAACTTTCACATAATTTTATTTGTTTAACAACATATACCACCCAGGTTACTTTTTACGTTAATAAATATATCCATCAATTAATAAACAATACACAATGAAACTATTTAAACTTTCATGCGCCGTAATTCTTGCCGGAAGCATGCTTTTGAGTTCAGGATGTTCTTCAATGACTAACACCGGTAAAGGGTCTCTTATCGGCGGTGGCGGCGGTGCCGCTCTCGGTGCCGGTATAGGAGCGCTCATCGGCGGTGGAAAGGGTGCCGGTATAGGCAGTGCCATCGGTGCGGCTGTCGGTGCTGGTGCAGGTGCTCTCATCGGTCACAAGATGGACAAGCAGCAGAAAGAGCTCCAGGAACCGCTCGCCAACCAGGCTACAGTAGAGGAAACAACCGACCAGAACGGTCTGCGTGCCATTAAAGTCACCTTCAACGGCGGCATCCTCTTCCCCACCAACGGCACTACACTCAGCGCCTCGGCTAAGACTGAGCTTTCACGTTTTGCGACCTCGCTCATCAACAACCCCGAGACTAACGTCCAGATCTATGGTTTCACTGACAACACCGGCTCTTACGCTGTCAACGAGCGCGTTGCCAACGGTCGTGCCGACGCCGTGCTCACCTATCTCGTCAACTGCGGCGTGTCCCCATCGCGTCTGATTGCACAGGGCGTCCCCATGGCTGACTATATTGCTTCCAACGACACACCCGAAGGTCGTGCCCAGAACCGCCGCGTGGAAATCTATATAACCGCCAACCAGGAAATGATACGCCAGGCTGAAGCCGGTACTTTGAAATAATCACGACATTTTTTCTCATTATTATATATAGACCGCCTGCTCGGTAGCAGTGCGGTCTTTTTATGTAAAAATTTTTAATGCTTATTAAACGGAATTTCGTAACTTTGCACCGGAGTCAGTAAAATGACTCCGAGAGACTATTCACATATTTTTAGGGGTGTTCGTTACTGCCGCTTCACGCGTGAACGTCAGTACCGGGCTGAGATTATACCCTTTGAACCTGATCCGGATAATACCGGCGTAGAGAAAAAAAGACGATGAAGAAAAATTTTAATTCTTCAGCAGCCCTCGTGTCATTGTGGGCTGCCGGCTCGTGTCTTGCAGCTCAGGCTGTGACAACCACCGATGCCGACTCCGCTTCCATTGCCCTGTCGCAAGTGGAAGTAGTTGCCAACCGCGCTACCGCAAAGACCCCCATCGCGTTTACCAACGTAGGGAAAGCCGAGTTGCTTAAAAACAACGACGGACGCGACATCACCTACCTCCTCCAGGCAACGCCCTCTATCACAACCACGTCCGATGCCGGCGGAGGCGTCGGTTACACCTCAATCCGCGTGCGCGGAACCGACGGCTCGCGCATCAATGTCACCGCCAACGGCATACCTATCAACAACCCCGAAAGCCACAATGTCTACTGGGTCAACATGCCCGACCTCGCCTCTTCACTCCGTGATGTCCAGATTCAGCGCGGTGCCGGCACGTCGACCAACGGCTCCGGCGCGTTCGGCGGCAGCATCAACATGATTACCGACGCTCCCGACGAGGACGCCTACGCCGAGCTGTCGGGCGCCTACGGCATGTATAATACCAACCGCGAGACCCTGCGCGTCGGTTCCGGGCTTCTCGGCGGTCATTGGAGTTTTGACGCGCGCATAAGCCACATCGGCTCCGACGGCTACATCGAGCGTGCCTCGTCCGATCTCTGGAGCTACTTCGGACAGGCGGCATATTCATCCTACAACACCAACGTGCGGCTCCTCGCCTTCGGAGGCAAGGAACACACCTACATGGCTTGGGACTACGCAAGCAAGGAGCAGATGGAAAAATACGGTCGACGTTACAACCCCTGCGGCGAGTACACCGACGACAAGGGCAACCGCGCCTATTACGCCGACCAAGCCGACAACTACATCCAGCATCATTTCCAGCTCCTCCTCTCGCAGCGGCTCGGTGACCACTGGGACCTCAACGCCGCCCTTCATTACGCCAAGGACAACGGCTTCTACGACCAGTACAAGACCAACCGCACTCTTGAAGAGTACGGTCTACAACCCTTCTACAACGCTGACGGCGAGAAGATCAAAAAATCCGACCTTATCCGCCTTAAAAACAACACGGCACGGTTTGGCGGCGGTACATTCGCCCTCAACTACCGTCCCGACCGCTGGAACATAACCCTTGGGGGTGCCGTTAACGACTTCCACGGCGACCATTTCGGACAGGTCAAGTGGGTACGCAACTACATCGGTCCGATCGACCCGCTTCAGGAATACTATAACAACGTCGGTCGCAAGTTTGACGCCAACATCTATCTCCGTGCCAACTACGAGATTACCTCTCACCTCTCGGCTTTTGCCGACATGCAGTACCGCCACATCCATTACACCATCGACGGTGCCTCCGACAACTGGGACTGGAACACCGGAGCCCCCGAACAACTCGCCGTCGACAAGCGCTGGAACTTTTTCAACCCCAAACTCGGACTCAACTACACCCATGGCAATCACCGTGCCTATGCCTCGTGGTCTGTCGCTCAGAAAGAGCCGACCCGCGACAACTTCACCGACTCAGGCAAAGACCATCAGCCAAGCGCAGAGCGTCTCAACGACTTCGAGATCGGCTACACATTCAGCCACTCCATTTTCTCAGTAGGCATCAATCTTTACTATATGCTCTATCATGACCAGCTTGTCGCCACCGGACAGCTCTCCGACACCGGCAACATGCTCAGCGTCAATGTTCCTGACTCCTACCGTGCCGGCATCGAGTTCCAAGGCGTCCTGTCACCCTGCCGGTGGTTTGACTGGACTCTCAACGCCACCCTGTCGCGCAACCGCATCAAGAACTTTGTCGAGTACATTTACGAGGACGAGTGGACCAACCCTATCTCCATCGACTGCGGCGACACCCCGATAGCCTTCTCTCCCGATTTCATCCTCAACAACGCCTTCAACTTTCATGTCGCCGGCTTCAACGCATCGCTCCAAAGCCGCTACGTGTCGCGCCAGTACATGAACAACGCCCGTTCGGCTGAGGCTCTTCTCGACGCCTACTTCGTCAGCGATCTGCACCTCGGTTACACCTTTAACGGACTGCTCGGAGTCAAGGAAACCAAGATAGGATTCAGCATCTATAATCTTTTCAACGAGAAATATTTCAACAACGGATATGCCGGCGCCGGCTACTACCTCGACGGCGGCAAGCCTGTCATCTACCGATATGCCGGATATGCCGCCCAGGCTCCCACCCACGTAGCGGCTACCGTCACACTCCGTTTCTAATCCACCCGCTGCTGATGTCATGATACTCGAGATTACAGGATTTATCGTCGGACTCCTCTACCTATGGTGGGAATACCATGCCGACAACCGCGTATGGTTAGCATCGGTCATCATGCCCGCCATCTCTATGTGGATCTACTTCGGTAAAGGACTGTATGCCGACTTCGCCATCAACATCTATTATCTCGTCATAGCCGCCTATGGCTACATTCTATGGACACGCGGCTCCGTAAAGAAAAAATCGGAGCCGCGCCCCATCACCCACATCACTCCTGCCGTAGTCGCCGCCTGCGTGCCTGCCGTCGGAGTCCTGTGGCTCGCTCTCTGGTGGCTGCTTTCGCGCTTCACCAACTCTACTGTACCCGTGACCGATGCCTTCACGACAGCCGTCTCCATCGTCGGGCTCTGGGTGATGGCTCGCAAATATGCCGAGCAGTGGCTCGTGTGGATGGTTGTCGACATCGTAAGCTCCGCGCTCTATTTCTACAAAGGGCTGCCGTTCTACTCCATCCTATACGCCATCTACACCGTCATAGCTGTCATGGGCTACCGTAAATGGCTGCGTCTGATGCACCGCCCCCGCTGATTGTACGGACGCGATGCATCGCGTTAACAGCCTCCCCGCCTCCGCTCCATTTGTAACGCGTTGATTGATAGCGCAATACATCGCATCACTACTGGCGGTGGAAATCCGTTGAGATGCTCTCTGCTGCTCTGCCGGGGGCGCAGCGAGGGGATTTCGGGAGATTTTAATTTTTTTGTTACAATTTATATCAAAAAAACTGATACGACTATGGTCCTATCAGTTTTTTTATTACCTTTGCACCGCTTTCAACTATAAATTCACTAAGAACCTATATATTACCTATATATCTATTGACAATTAATTTTAACTTAAATCAATTTATACCTATTTTTAAATCTCAAAGCCAATGAAAAAGAAGCTACTGTTTCTTCTCTGTCTTTTGATGATGCTGCCCGCCTATGCAGGTCAGAAAAAGACATTCACCGCAGCAAGCCTCAATGTGGACGGTTTGCCCCCTACGGTCAACGCTGCTGTTACGACTGTAAAACTAAACCCGGAAGGTCCGCAGGAAAAAGGTACTCTTCAGATCAGTAAACTCGTCTCTCAGAAAGGATGGGACTTCTTTGCTGTTTCTGAAGCCTTTAACTACAATGACCAGCTCATGTCGGAGCTTGGCGGAGTGTATTCAGCCGGTACATTCCGATCCAAAATTCCCACTTCAGTAGGAATAAGCGACGCATTATCAATGATTAACGGAAGTAAATGGTTTGATACCGACGGTCTTAACCTCCTCTGGCGCGCAGGCATAGAGGTCTCCGGAGAACAATGGACTCTCTGGAACAAGCGTAACGGTACGACAAGCGACGGCGCCGACCAGTTAATCGCCAAAGGTTATCGATACTACAAAGTATCAGTAGGAACCGGCATGGATATCGATGTCTATATCCATCACATGGACGCCGAAACTTCTGAAGCTGATAACGCGGCTCGTGAAATACAGATGAATCAGCTTGTAGACGCGATTCTCGCAAGCGACAATAAGCGCCCCATCATCATCATGGGTGATACCAACTGCCGTTATACACGCGACAGGATTAAGGAGATCATGTTTGATCGAATCAACGCCGATCCCCGTTTCACCATGCATGACCCCTGGATCGATTTCCCCCGTCAGGGTGTATTCCCCCAGGTAGGAACCGGCTCCATAATGGTTCCCCGTCCCTACGACGGAACCGAGGAATCACATCAGGGATTCCAGACCGGTGAGGTTGTCGACAAGATCTGGTGGATCGAGAACACCGATGCATCATGCTCGCTCAAGGCTCTCAACTACCTCCAGGACACCGATTTCACCTGGCCTGATGGCTCTGAGATCTCTGACCACTATCCCATCGTTATCGACTTCGAGATCGAGAAGTTGCGCGATGAAGTTACAGGTGGACAATTCTACATCCGCAATGTCGGTACCGATAAATATATGGCGGCAGGTCATAGCTGGGGTACCCGCGGTATCGTTAACAAAACCGGTATCAGCATTTCGCTTGAAGCAGCCGGTGACGGTAATTTCTATCTGAGCCCTGCGTCAATGTACACCAACGATAAGACCACGCCTTATTTAGGCGACAACCTATACATGGACAACGGCACCGCTCTTGCATATACTCTTACTCAGATTGAAGGAACGAGCTACTATACCATCACTCGTGCTGACAACGGACAGGCTCTCGCTGCTTCAGATTCTGACGATCTTGTATGGGCTAATGCCGATGCCACTGACCCCGCTCAGCAATGGGAAATGACAGCTTCGCAGACCCGTCTCGAAAACCTCAAACTCGAGGCTTCGGAGTCCAACCCCATGGATGCAACATTCCTCATCGGTGGCTACAGCATGCCTCGTAATGATTCAGGCTCTGACCAGTGGCTGACCTTAGCAACTAATGGAGGTAGTGTCAAAAGTGAAATATGGAGTGATGGCAACAATGACTGTAATTCTGTAGCACGTATATATAATGATAAAATTTCCGGTTTTCTTGCTAATGGAAATAAATCCAAATGGACGCTCTCTCACACAGATGCCGGTCTCCCCAATGGTAAATACGAAGTAGGCTGCCAGATATTCAGCGATGCTAATGACGCCACGCTGTCTTTCAACGGTAAAAGCGTCCCTGTAACCAAGATAAATAAAAGTGGAACATATTCACTCTCTCAGGCTGGTAAAGACTTTGAGAATGGTATGTATAAAGTCTCGACGACAATCACCATCACAGACAATAAGCTGACAACAGACATCCAAAAGAACGGCTCAAATACTTCAGCAGGTCAGGTGGTATTCGACAACTTCTATCTGACTTATCTTGGTCCGACAGCTGAAGACCTCGCGGCAATAAACCGAGTTAAAGAAGCCATCGATGACGCTCAGTACAAGGCTGACCAGGCCGGTCTCAGCGAATATAACAACCGCGCCGTTGTGAACGCTTATGAAAGCCGACTTATTTCAGGCGACGGTTCAAAAGAGGTTCACAACACCTACATCGCTCTTGCTAAAGCCGCAACCAAGCAGCGCACAATCCCCGCCGACATGCGCTACGCCATCCTCAATAACTCGTTTGAGATGGGCGACCTCACCGAGTGGAAATCCAACGCCACCAACGCAAAGGTCGAGATCAATACAAAAGCAACTGACGGTGCATACCTCTTCAAAGCCGACAAGGGCTCTATCAGCTACGACTTCGAGGTGACAATGCCCAACGGTATCTACCAGCTCTCAGCCGATGTTACTCCCGGTACCGTACTGACCGCTGCAGGTGAGAAATCAGCTCCTGCTGAAGGTGCCGACGGCGAACTGGTGAATGTTACCTTAAACTTCATCATCTCGGCTGGTACCACCACTATCGGTGCTGAAAACGCGGGTGCTTTCATTGCCGACAACTTTGTTGTTACCCGTCTTACTGACCACAAAGCAGTGGCGGCATTCGCTCTCATCAAGACTGCGATGACCGATGCTACCGAGAAGATCAACCGCCTTGGTGCTCCCTATAACGAGGGTTGGGCTGAAAAGATGGCTCCCTATCAGGCTAAAATTGACAACCTTGATATCGATGGAGACGGAACTAAGGAATTCACAGAAATCTATGATCTTCTCCGCGAGATGGTGTTCAGCCAGCCCACTAAGAACGATGCCGGTATAGACATTGACGTTGATTACACTGCTGCTCTCGTTAACCCCAGCTTCGAGCTCAACGGCGGTAGCACGCTTGGTTGGACTCTGATGTCTGACGCAGGTGACACCGCAGCTAAACCCAATTCCGACGGTACATACACCATGTCGGGCTGCGACGGCAACTACGTGTTCAACACATGGCAGGACGGTCGCGGAACCGTAATCTCTCAGACTATCAACAATCTCCCCGCAGGTCACTACGTGCTTCAGGCAACATTTGCCAACGATGAGAACTGCTACGCTTACCTCGAGGCTCGTGACAACGTTAAGGTTGCCGGTCAGAGAGCGATATTCCAGGTTCCCAGCGCCAAGAATAAGGGTGAAGTACACATCCTTGAATTTGAGGTTGCTGAAGGTACTCCTCAGGTGACTATATACGCCGGCGGTAGCAATAATGACGGTACGTTTGATGACTTCGGCGGTGACTGGTACAAGGTCGACAACTTCCGATTGATCCGTCAGGGCGACGCTCAGGTTTGCTACTTCTACAAGCGTCTCCAGAAAGCGATCGACGAGACCACCGCTGCTGCTACTAAACTGCCCGAAGCATACGCTTCTCAGTGGGATGCTTCCGACTATCAGGATCTCATCGACCGCCACTTGGCTGACGGACACAATCCCGAATATGGTGAAACAGGTACACTTGACCCGATGCAGTCAAACGGTGTTAATGAGATCAACGAGCTCTATCAGCGTCTCCGTGACCTCATCTTCTCTCAGAACGAGTCAGGTGCTGACATGACCGGCGCTATCACCAACCCCAGCTTCGAGCTTGGTGACCTTACCGGCTGGACATGCAACATGGAACCCAACTCCGATGCTAAAGTAACTGTCGGAGTCCCCGGAACTCCCACCTACGGAACCGAAGGCACTGACGGTCAGTATCTCTATAATGCTTATCAGGGCGGTACTGCAAGACCTATCCATCAGGTACTCCCCAACGTACCCGCCGGAATCTATACCATCTCGGTCAAGATCGCTTCTTACGTCGGCAACAAGTTCTTCATCGGTGCCAACGACATGCACTCTGAGGTGTTCACCACCACAGACGCTGAAGGCGTATTCAACGACTACTCCTTCACCTTTGAGGTAACGGAAGATCAGGACGTGAAGATCGGTGTATACCCCACTCTCAGCGATGACTCATTTGACTTCTCTGACACTCCCGTCAACAACGGTCCCTGGTACAAGGTCGACAACTTCCGTCTGAAACTCGAGACCCGTCTCCTCAACATCGGTTGGGAAATGGAGACCGACACTTACGGTACGATCATGCTCCCGTTTGATGTTCCTGCTAAAGATATCGCCGAGAAGCAGCTCGAGCTCTACTTGGTCGTAGGCTCTGACCTGCCTGAGACTCCCGCCGATCCCGATGTCAACGAACTCTACCGTATCCTTGAGCTGAAACAGGAGTACACTCTCCATGCCAATGTTCCCTACATTGTAAAGAACGTTGCTGAGGACAAGACAGCAAACAAGCCTGAATTTAATTTCATCGGCTTCCTGACCAATGATGAATCTTCTTACAAGCCCGATTACAACCTCCTCACCGGTACGTTTGTAAAACACGTGGTAAATGACGAGGAACACCATCTGGAAATGACTGATGACAACATCGGATTCATGCTTCACGCTAAGTCTGACTCTATCGGTATCAACCACGATGCTATCGAGCCCTATCACGCTTATATCTACCATCCCTGGCATGAATATCGTGAGTTTATCCACGGATTCTATTTCGAGGAACCTGTCCTCCCCGTACAGTGGACAATGGAAGGCACCGACCACGGTACTATCATTCTCCCCTTCGAGGCTGAAATCCCCGTTGAATTCGAAGAAAACGGTCTGAAAGTTTACGAACTCTCGGCTCTCGGCGAAACTGTCGAGTATGAAGAAGTGACTTACAAGATCTTTGAAAAGACTGAAGTTACCGATAAACTTGAGGCTAACACTCCCTACATGGTACTGTCGATCAACGCTCTCGCTGCTGAAAAACAGCATGCCGATGCAGAAAACGCTATGTACCGTGCTCCCGAGTATTACAATGCTGACAATAGCGAGACATTCACTCACACGTTCAAGGGTCAGGCTGTCAACAGCGAGGCTGCTTACAATGGCGCTCTCCTCACCGGTGTGTTCAAGACTACCGATGTTGCCGCTGACAACCACCTCCTTGACGAGACCGAAGGCGTGTTCTACAAGTCGGCTGAAGCTGTCAAGATGCCTCCCTACCACGCTTACATAACACTCAACGACGAGAATAAAGACGTGGTTCTCGCATTTGTTTCACCCAAGGACGACCAGACTACAGGTGTTGCCAACATCCTCGCCGGTGAACTCGGCAACGTAGATGTCTACAACGTTTCCGGTATCCTTCTGCGCTCGGATGTAGCACCCGCTGAGGCTCTCCGCAACCTCGCCCCCGGCATCTACATCCTCAGCGTCGGCGACCTCACCGTCAAAGTGCTGAAATAACAGCACACGGTAGAGCATCCCGCTCAAATCTCAATCGCAATTAACCCTCCGGGGCGGTGTCACTTCAGTGACATCGCCCCGGCTATTTTTCTATCCTCTCCCCCTCTCGGAGAAATGCGCAGTCCATTACCCACCGGCAAGGACTCAATGCCCATTGTCCGCTTGTAGGGACGCGATGCATCGCGTTATTATACACCACGTTACGCGTAATATCGCGGAACTGGCGGGATTGATATAACTCAGGCGCCCGACGATGTTTGTTGTATCGTCGGGCGCCTGTGCTGTCCTTCTGTGGAAGGAC
>CAYTWG010000062.1:0-11790 GCA_964442005.1 uncultured Bacteroides sp.
ACTGGGGATATGCCAAAGACTATGTAGAGTGCATGTGGCTTATCCTTCAGCAAGACACTCCCGATGATTATGTTATTGCTACCGGAGAGCAACACTCTGTAAGAGAGTTCTGTCTTTATGCATTCCGTCGTGCCGGAATCGAGTTGCGATTTGAGGGTGAAGGTGCTGACGAAAAGGGTATTGATGTAAAGACCGGCAAAGTACTCATTGAGGTTTCACCTGATTTCTATAGACCTACCGATGTGGTCAATCTTTGGGGTGATCCGACTAAGGCGAAAAAGCAACTTGGATGGGATCCGTCAAAGAAAACTTCATTTGAAGAACTTGTCAACCTCATGGTTGATGCTGATATGGCTAAGGTTGCGGTGGAGCGTGCCGGCGAGGTTGTGCGTACTAATCTTGCCGAATATCTTGAGAAAGGTATTGTGAAATGATTGGTCGACGGCAGTCGTAATAATAATCTGTAATTTTAGGAATCAGTGGAAAAAAATTCTAAAATATATGTTGCCGGTCATCGCGGTATGGTTGGATCGGCTATTGTACGCGAGCTGAAGCGTCAGGGTTACAATAATATAATCACGCGTACTCACAGCGAACTTGACCTTACCCGACAGGATGCCGTCGAGCGTTTTTTTTCAGAGGAACGTCCTGAGTATGTATTCCTTGCAGCAGCAAAAGTTGGCGGTATCATTGCTAATCAAAGTGCGCTCGCTGACTTTATGTATGACAATATGATACTGGAGATGAATGTGATACATTCCTCATGGCAGAACGGATGTAAAAAACTTGAATTTCTTGGATCTTCATGTATCTATCCTCGTATGGCTCCGCAGCCGATGCCTGAGTCATGCCTGTTGACATCGGAACTTGAAAAGACTAATGAGGCGTATGCTCTTGCCAAGATTTCGGGCTTGAAATATTGTGAGTTTCTTAACCGGCAGTATGGCACTGACTATATTTCGGTCATGCCAACCAATCTCTATGGTCCCAACGATAACTATCATCCTACTCATAGCCACGTGCTTCCTGCATTGATACGTCGTTTTCATGAAGCAAAGGAGCAGGGCCTTAAGTCGGTAACCTGTTGGGGTGACGGTAGTCCTCTGCGCGAATTTCTTTACGTCGATGACCTCGCCAATTTATGCGTGTTCCTGATGAATAATTACAGCGGAAACGAGACGGTAAATGCCGGTACAGGAAAAGAGCTTACGATTAAGGCTCTGACCGAGCTTGTCGCAAAAGTGATTGGTTATGACGGAGAGATCCTGTGGGACACCACCAAGCCCAATGGCACACCGCGTAAACTCCTTGACGTGTCAAAGGCAACAGCTCTCGGTTGGACATACCGTACCGAGCTTGAGGACGGAATCCGTCTCTCTTACGAGGACTTTCTCACCAACCCCATGCGAGCTGAGCGGTAAGGCGTCTCATACACATACCTAATAATACTATACTTAATAATATAGAAGCGAGACTACATGTTTTCTGTGGTCTCGCTTTTATTTTTATGTGTATTAACCGGATGTTGTAGAGTCCGGATGTATCTGTATGTCGGGTCAGTCGAGGATGAGGTCGCCGAAGAATTCCGGGCGGTGGAAATCAGGGGTCTCTGTCTTTATCGGATTCCAACTTAAGTAGTGGGGCTGAGAAGAGCCGGAGGCACACTTATAGAAGTTCCCCTTCATTCGTATCGATTTACCTTCATATTTAATTCCGATCAGGTCAAGAGGAATTACAACGAGGAGATTCCATGTGAAAAGTCCTTCGAGCTCACGGAACGGTTTGTTACCGCATGACGCAAATCGTTTTACGCTTTCAAGCTGGGTGTGGTTAAGACGTGTAGGATTATGGCGTTCGGTACGGTGTGATGCATTGATGGTTCCGATGCAATTGAACTCAAAGTTCCAATAATGATTGTCACACTCGGGCGCAATAAAAAATTCCACGCATGAATCCTCACTAACAGGAGAGTTGTCGGTGTAATTCATTGCACGGAGGTAGTTGCAGCGCACAAAAAAGTCAATGAATATATGTGTTTTAGAATGTGCGATAGTGAAAACAGTCAGCGGATGGTAAGGAAATTTGTCAATCCAGTTAAGGGACTGTATCGTAGCCCGCGTCCCCTTTTCATTTAGGAGCGAAACCGATTCATCAAATTCCATGTTGTCGAGTTCAGGAATGTAGGGAATGTGGAGTGACATGTTCTGTTTCATTGTCTCAGATGGTTGTGATATATCCTTTGATACCGGAGTAAATGCCAAACAGCGCCATACACATGATCAGCGAACCGATGATGCGATTGAAAAGCCACATCGATCGCATGTTGAAATGGGCTCGTACTTTGTTGACAAAGAACGTGATGGCATACCACCACAGGAGTGCCCCGGCAAATATGCCTGCGTATCCGGCGATATAGTGATAATATTGAAATTCAGGTAATAGGAAATTGAATCGACCGAAGAGTCCCATTATAAAAAACAGGATCAGCGGGTTAGAAAATGTAAGAAGAAATCCTGTTCCAAAGTCAGCCCAAAAATTGGAATGAGTTTCTTTAGGCTTTTTCAGCGCTCCGGCAGGGTTTTTGCGGAACAGGTACACCCCGAATGCTATAAGTACTACGCTTCCCAAAATCTGGAGCAGCATTTCATTATCATTGATGAAATCCTGGACAAATGACAATCCCAGACCGGTGAGCAAGCAATAGAAAAGATCGGATAACGCCGCACCGACACCTGTAAAAAACGCCGGCCAGCGCCCTTTGTTAAGGGTGCGCTGAATGCAGAGCATACCTATCGGACCCATCGGAGCCGAAATGAGTATGCCTATTATAAGACCGCTGACTATTATGTTTACAAACGAGTCCATTCAGAGGCGTATTTTATAACCGCGTACTTTACTGTTAGTCGTTCAGGTAAAATTATCTTATCTTACAAAGTTAATCAATAATCAATAATATCGGTCTATAATTATTCAAAAATTTTTGTCGTACTATTAATGTTTAATGTATTTAAAGCTTAATGACTGTTTAATCGGTATGTAAATATTGTTAAGGGTGGAGGGTGCATGATGATTTATGCCCGAAAATTTATAAATTTGCAGTAATTATGGAACAAGAGTTTGCATCATCATTGCTTGAGACTGCGGTCACGGAACTTTCACGCTTACCGGGTATCGGACGTAAGACGGCATTGCGTCTGGCGCTTCATCTGTTGCGTCAGGACGAGCATGTCGGTGTTGATCTCGGTGAGGCGATTATTAACATGCGTCGCGGTATCAGATATTGTATGTGTTGTCATAATATATCAGAGAACGATGTCTGTCCTATCTGTTCCGATCCTCGTCGTGACACTTCAACGGTGTGCGTTGTCGAGAGTGTCAAGGATGTTCTGAGCTTTGAAAATACAAGGCAGTATGCCGGTCTGTATCATGTGCTTGGAGGTGTTATTTCTCCTCTTGACGGTGTAGGTCCCGACCAACTTGAGATTGATTCTCTCGTAGAGCGTGTCGCTTCCGGTGAGGTTAAAGAGGTGATTCTCGCTCTGAGTGCCACGATGGAGGGGGAGACAACCAATTATTACATATTCCGCCGTCTCGGGACTCTGCCGGTCAAGATAACACAGCTCGCCCGCGGTGTTTCAGTAGGCAATGAAATAGAGTATACCGACGAGATTACACTCGGTCGGTCGCTTCTTAATCGAACACTTTTTGCTGACACGATAAACCGTTGACCATGAAACCTCTGATGAACGATGAGAAAATATATCTGCGAGCTTTAGAGCCCGAAGATCTTGATATTCTCTTTAAATGGGAAAATGATACTCGTCTGTGGAATGTGGGAGCGGCTATGGCTCCTTTCTCGCGCAAACAACTGAAGGACTATATAGATACTTATGACGGTAATATATTCAGTGCCGGGCAGTTGCGTCTGATGATTGTTGATAAGGAGAGCGGGAGTACGGTCGGTGCATTGGACTTGTATGAGGTTGACCCGGTACACAGGCGTGCGTTTGTAGGAATTCTTATTGATGAATCTTACAGAGGTAAAGGTTATGGTGGTAGAGCGCTTAATGTCACGGCTGATTATTGCCGCCGTATTCTTGGATTGCATCAACTTGCAGCAATAGTTCCCGAGGATAATACAAGCAGCCGCCAGTTGTTTGCGTCAGCCGGATTTACAATTAACGGGCGATTCAGATCGTGGCTGCGACAAGGTGATTCTTATCGTGATGCCTTTTTCTGTCAGCGGTTGCTTACCGACTGATGGGCTGTTCTGGCTGTGATTTCAGTTGGCGTGAACATCCATCGGATGATAAAGCCAGCCGCGGAATTTCTCACCCATTCCTCTTACAGTGCGGTGCCAGTAGGAATCCTCGCTTCCGCGCAGTATGTGGCGTCTATGGGGGAGATTTGTTACTGCCCAAACGTGGTTGGACATTTCTGATTCAAGTTGTCCGGCGTCCCAACCGCTGTAGCCGATAAAGAAACGTATGAATCCATCGGTAGGATATCCGTTGTTGATATATTTCATTATTTCCTCGAAATCCCCTCCGATATATAGTTCGTCGCTGATTTTACGGCTGCCGGGGAACAGAGAGCCGAGAGTGTGTATATAGAACAGTCTGTCAGGTGACATGGGACCACCACAGAATACGGGAATCTCATTGTCGGTTTCAATCTCGTCAATGATTTCCCCGAGAGTGTAGCCCGAATCACGGTTGAGTACAAGACCCATGGTCGATTTTCCCTCTTCGTGATCGACAAGGCAAATCACGGCATGGTTGAAATATTCCTCACGCAAGAACGGTTCGGCAACCAATAGAGATCCTGTCTCGGGTTTTGCCGTTGACAGATTTATATTGAAAATGGCTGAATTGATATCACACATAATCCCCATCTATTTTTACAGCTCTCATTGCTGATAGTTAAACATTGAATTATCTATATGAATATAACAACCGAACCCGTTAAAAAGGTTCAGTTGTTCTGACCTGTCATAGATCATCGCAACTGAACCCTAATATTATCGCCTTAATAAGACAATGCGGAATTACTGAACGTCGAGTTCCATGAGATAGCGCTCGGCATCAAGGGCGGCTCGACATCCCATACCGGCAGCCGAGATAGCCTGCTGGTAACGGGGGTCGGCAACATCGCCGGCTGCAAATACTCCCTTAATATTGGTCTCACATGTGTGTCCATTCAGGATAATGTAGCCGTTCTCGTCAAGATCAATGTATGGTTTGAAAACATCAGTATTGGGTTTATGTCCGATAGCAAGGAAGAAACCGTCTATAGCAATGTCAAATATCTGCTCGTTCACTTCTCCCTTGTTCTCAATGAGTTTGGCTCCTTCAAGCACTTCTTCGCCGAATAGTCCGAGGGTGTTGGTATTGAACAGAACGGTTATGTTCTCTTTCTGGAGCACACGTTTCTGCATCACCTGTGATGCGCGTAGATATGGTTTGCGAACAATCAGATAGACTTTTGATGCGAGATTGCTGAGATAGAGAGCTTCTTCACAAGCCGTGTCGCCACCGCCTACTACAGCCACGTTTTTCTTACGGTAAAAGAATCCGTCACAAGTGGCACAAGCCGAGACTCCCATGCCGTTATATTTCTCTTCATCAGGGAGTCCGAGATATTTTGCTGTGGCACCGGTTGCAATTATCACCGTGTCGGTTTTAAGAGTCACGCCGTTATCAAGAGTCACTTCAAGAGGATGCACGTCAAAATTGACAGACGTAACTACTCCTGAACGAATATCGGCGCCGAAGCGTTCTGCTTGCCGGCGCAGATCTTCCATCATCTGCGGACCGGTGATACCGTCGGGATATCCGGGGTAGTTTTCGACTTCGGTAGTGGTTGTAAGCTGTCCACCCGGTTGCAGCCCCTCATATAGAACGGGAGCAAGGTTAGCACGAGAAGCGTAGATTGCGGCTGTATATCCTGCGGGTCCGCCACCTATGATAAGACATTTGATTTTGTCGCTCATAATTTTGATTATGGTTTTGTGTTAATATTTTTATTTCAGAGTGGGACTTGTCGTAAGTAATGTTACCGCAAGTCAATAATCTCAACGCCCGGAAACTTTGTTTTGTTGAATGTGAATGTTGATGTCGGAACTGATTTAACTTCCTTTATGTCATTTACGGTAATTATGACTGTGGAGTGATCGGTGGAGGTAATAGTAATAACTGACGGGTACCATGTCTTAGCGTCAAACGTAATTACCGCTTTGGAAACTTCACCGGATGGCTTCTTTGGTGTCAATTCGACGGTATAAGCCGATGCTGATGACGATGTAAGCCGATAGTTAAACTCGGTACGGAAAGCGTTAATTATAGCAAATGGATTGACTTGTCGGAGTTCGTCTGGCGTCGGGCTTGTGATATTGACTTCATTGATTGCCGGCGAGTAGGTCCACTGAATTTTTCCGTCATACCATGATGACATTTCATCGCTTATTATGGCAAATCGGTCACCTGATACGGTGATATGTCCTGACGTCGTGCTGTCATACCCCGGTTGCGACACCGTGAAGTATGCAGTCATGGCGTTTGAGCCGGTCAGTTTTGATGCCGCTGAGTCGAGCACCGATTTTGCAGTCACAGCTGCCGTAGAACTGAACGCACCCGCAAATAGAAGTATCGCTGTTATGTAAAAGATTTTTTTCATTGTGTAAATCTGGCGTTAAGAATTTACTGCAGGATAGTCTCAAGTGCCATCGGGTCGACAAGTACCTGACGGGGTTTGGAACCTCGAGCCGCACTGACTATTCCAGCCGCTTCAAGCTGATCGACGATACGTCCCGCGCGGTTGTACCCTATATTGAAACGACGCTGAAGCGATGAAGTCGATGCCGTCCCGTCGGATGATGACACGAAGAAACGGGCTGCGTCTTCAAACAGGGGGTCACGGTCGGAAACATTGCCGAGCGGTGCATCAGAATCGGTGGCAAGAGGTTCCGGTAGCCAGTAGGGGTGTTCAAATCCCACCTGCTCGTGGATGGAGTTGACTATCGCCTCTACCTCCGGAGTGTCTATAAACGCACATTGCACACGTTCCATTGATCCATTGTGGGAGAACAGCATGTCGCCGCGACCTATCAGTTGGTTGGCGCCTGTTCGGTCAAGAATGGTTTTGCTGTCGACCATCTGAGATACGCGGAAAGCGATACGTCCGGGGAAGTTAGCTTTTATAATACCGGTAATTACGTTTGTCGACGGGCGTTGTGTCGCAATAATCATGTGCATGCCTACGGCTCGCGCTTTCTGTGCGATACGTGCAATCGGGGTTTCGATAGCCTTGCCTGATGTCATTATAAGATCGGCAAACTCATCGACAATGATCACTATATAAGGTAGATAGCGGTGCCCTTTCTCTGGATTCAGTCGCCGAGCCGTGAACTTATCGTTGTATTCTGTTATTGAACGGACATTGGCGTCACGGAGCAAATTATAACGGTTGTCCATTTCTATGCACAGAGAGTTGAGTGTGCGTTCCACCTTGTCAGTATCTGTAACAACCGCGTCATCATCATCCGGCAGTTTGGCGAGGAAATGATTTTCAAGCTTGCTGTAAAGACTGAATTCCACCATTTTGGGGTCGACAAGTATGAACTTGAGTTCCGATGGGTGCTTTTTGTATATGAGTGAGGCGATTATAGTGTTGAGACCAACCGATTTACCCTGACCGGTCGCACCGGCAACAAGCAGATGAGGCATCTTTGCAAGGTCTGCAATATAAACGTCGTTTGAAATGGTGGCGCCCATTGCCATCGGAAGCTGGTATTTGCAGTCCTGAAATGCCTTTGAACCGAGTATGGAACGTATTGACACCGTCTGCGGGTCCTTATTCGGGACTTCGATACCGATAGTGCCTTTACCGGGAATCGGTGCAATGATGCGTATTCCAAGAGCGGCGAGGCTCATTGCAATGTCATCTTCAAGTCGTTTGATCTTGGCAATACGTACACCTTCGGCGGGAATTATCTCGTACAATGTGACAGTGGGACCGACCGTTGCATCGATATGAGAGATTGCAATACCGTAATCGTTCAGGGTCTTGGTGATACGAGCCTTGTTTTCGTCCTGTTCGACACG
Source organism: uncultured Bacteroides sp. (assembly GCA_964442005.1). GTDB lineage: Bacteria > Bacteroidota > Bacteroidia > Bacteroidales > Muribaculaceae > JAAVFS01. The sequence goes on from CAYTWG010000062.1 coordinate 8,103, forward strand.
GTCCACACTATTGCTTTTCTGAGGGCGGTTGATGAGGAGGTCAAGCGATGGTCGCTCATAGTGAGAAAGTTCAGCTGTCGGGTCATATATAGATGTGTCGATAGAGTCGGCTTCCACAATTTTAGATGTCGTAACTTCAAATCCCGGTTCGCTTATGACTTTGATCTCTTCGCCATCATCTGTATCTTTTAGATCGGGCTGTGATTCGTCAGCAGTGTCATCGTTTTTGTAATAAGGATCAGAATCGGTGATCACGTGGCTGTCAGTCATTGACAACTCCTCAAGATGGTCAGTGTCATTCTCATCTACCTGTGGGACGTCGGTCGATGTGGAATCGGAATTTGTGTCTGCCGGATTGTTGTCGATCGTACTATCTTTCATTTCTTCCTCTACGCGTCTCTGTTCTTCGAGACGTGCCTCTTCAATCTGTCGCTGATGCTCGCGGCGAGCTTCTACCCGGCGGCGATAAGCGAGGTAAATGTTTCGTAGATCATTGAAATATATGCAGATGACAATAGCGGCAAGAAGAATGCTGAGACCGATGGCTCCTATCCAGTCGAGACGCTGGATGACATATGTGTTTATGAAGCGACCATGGTAACCTCCGTAGGGGAAAGCCGTGTCCATATTGTAGGTCACGAGCCCGGCAATTATCGACAGGGCGATTGCCGTGATTAAAGAATTGAATGTCAGAATCCAGAATTTGATTTTTTTGCGGGTTCCGATAAGCGCGAGTCCCAGTAGCGCAATGTAGGCAAATAGGACAAATGCTCCGATTCCGAGATAATTGGTCAGAAACAGCTGTGCGGCAAACGCGCCGACGGGTCCGGTCGGATTTTCGATTTTTTCGTTACCGTTGACAATCTGATCAATTGTAAGATTGGTCACAATGCTCTGGTCCTTTTCGCCCGAGAAAAAATATGAGATCGTGGCTATGAAAAGTATTGAGGCGACCATGATGAGCAGCAGTCCGAGAATCACATGGGTGCGTTTGTCAATAAAAAACTTGATGAATCCCGGCAATTCCCGTTGCTTTTTTCCGGACTTTATTTCTTCATGACGGGGTTTTTCATCGTCAGATTGTGGTGTCGATGTGTGTGTCCCGTTATGATCATTCATGTTTCTTTCGGGATCGAATATATCAGCTGAGTATTTAAACTGGTCCATTACAAGGCTTGGGGTTAAAGCAGATTAGAGTTTTTTGAGGATACTGATGGTCTCTGCAGGGTCGGCAGACTTAAAGACGAAACTTCCGGTAACGAGAATGTCGGCACCTGCCTGAGCAAGCATAGCTCCGGTTTCAAAGTTTACTCCGCCGTCAATCTGTATTAGCGCTTTCGAGCCTGACTCGTCAATGAGTTGCCGCAACCGTTGAGTCTTGCGGATGGTATTCATAATAAATGATTGTCCTCCAAATCCCGGATTTACCGACATCAGAAGCACCATGTCGACGTCGGTTATAATGTCCTGAAGCATGTGGACCGGAGTAGCCGGATTGAGTGTGACAGCCGCTTTCATCCCGGCATCCTTGATTGACTGCACTGTGCGGTGCAGGTGAGTGCAAGCTTCGTAATGCACGTTCATGGAGGCGGCACCGCAGTCACGTACCTGTGAGATGAATTTCTGAGGCTCGACAATCATCAGATGGACATCCAGCGGTTTCTCCGCATATTTCTGAATGGATTTCAGAACAGGGAAACCAAATGATATATTGGGAACAAAGACACCGTCCATGATGTCGATGTGCATCATGTCGGCATCGCTATGGTTTAGCATTTCGATATCACGGTGTAAAAATGCGAAATCGGCTGCAAGTAGTGACGGAGAAATAAGCATGGCTGTCGGATATGAGAAAAAGTTATTTGTTTTTGGTGTGGAGAGCGTTCCAGAGAAGATAGATGACACACACGCCGAGGAGCGTATATCCGGCGATAGTCAAGTAAGAATTGTACTGTTCGATTCTCACAAACAGGTCATCGGGCGTAAAATGCTGTCCGAGCCAATAACCGAGAATGGCAAGGACGATATTCCATATGAGTGCTCCAAGACCGGTGAATAAAATGAACTTGTTGATATTCATTCTTGCGAGACCGGCAGGAATAGATATGAGCTGGCGGACAGCAGGTATGAGTCGACCTATAAGGGTCGATACGGCGCCGTGTTTATCAAAATATTTTTCCGCCTTGTCGACTTTCTCACGGTTTATCAGCAAAAAATGTCCGACCCGACTGTCGGCAAACCTGTAAATCGCCGGTCGTCCTATCCACAGGGCAAGATAGTAGTTGACTATCGCTCCGACTATCGCTCCTGCCGTAGCTACAAGCACTACTATCACAATGTTCATGTCAGAACCATGATAGCGCGACGTGTCGGCAAGGTGGACGGTTGCAAGATATGCCGCAGGCGGTATGACAACCTCGGATGGGAATGGGATGAATGAACTCTCAATGACCATGAGGGTGAACACAAGAATATAGTTGGCGTTCATCATGAACCAATCAAAGATTCCTTTAGCATCCCATGCTTCAGGGGTTGACAGGGCTGTAATCAGTAAGTCTATCATTTCGTAACAGTAACAGGTTTAAAGGTAAACGACATTCCCGGAAATAAATCGGCAATGAGCGGACTACACTGTCACAAAGTTACGATTTTATTGTGATTGTTTCAGCGGTTAAAATCACTTTTTTCATAAAAGTTTTTGACGTTTTTTACAGTATTCCTGCACGTGCAAATAACTCGGCATAGTAATCGGCTTTTTTCTCGAGTTTGAGGGGATAGGCGCGGCTTGTCGATGGCATGCGCCATATTTCAAGTCGGTCAGCCGACAACACGCTTTTGCCCATTGCCGGGACGTCGGTGCCGGTCAGTCCTGCGATGACTTGTGCCGCTTTCTCTCCGGTTGTAGCTATAGTGTGGCATAACGGCATCTTTTCCAGTAGTTCATATAATGGTACCGGTTCGATTATTTCCAGAAACTTGTCGGAGGCATTGCCTTTCAGACGGCGCACTTTCCGACCTGTATCATTGAGGGCGATGCCTTTGTCGTTGAGCAATTGTTTGATAGCCGGGAGATTAAAGGTTCGTGTGGCGGTGTTGTATAGCGCGTGGCGGTCATTGAAAAAGATATATCCCATCATGAACCAGAAGTCGTTGGTGCGGTTGGGATAATAAAAGTCCATCGACCATCGTTTGGGCTGAGGAGGAAAGGTGCCCATTATGAGCAGACGGGCGTCGGCAGGTATGAATGGTTCCCAGGGATGGGTCTCTGTTATAATGTCGTTGTTGTCCATGATTGTTAAAATTTAGATAGATCGTGTGTCAGACTGATAGTACTATCATGCTATAAATGAAAGAGACCGTTGCCCTCTTGCAGAACAACAGCCTCTCTGTTAATTTTTTTAGAAATGATCGGTGATCACTGTCCGAGATAGGTTTTGAGCAAGCGGCTTTTCTGACCTTTCAGTCGGCGTATCGCTTTTTCTTTGATCTGACGCACGCGTTCACGTGTTAGATCAAATTTCGCTCCAATCTCTTCGAGAGTCATCTCCTGACATCCGATGCCGAAGAACATTTTCAGAATTTCGCGTTCACGCTCGTGGAGTTGCCGCAGTGCACGGTCAACCTCCCTGGATAAAGATTCCTGAGTCAATGTGGCATCAGCCATTGGTGAATCATCATTGGTCAGCAC
>CAYTWG010000063.1:0-11590 GCA_964442005.1 uncultured Bacteroides sp.
CTTTTACTAAAATGGACTGGAATACCTTTAACTTCTATAGCAAGATGCCAGCAACCGTTTCAACCTCTAACGTAGTTGCGCAAGTTGGTCGCTTATTGTCACACCACTCTAATAGTACGTTTGACTATAGATTTTTTATTTAAAACAACGATTTCAATAATATCAGTGGTGGCAACATTCATGTCGGTGTTGAAGAGGTGGTGGATAAATATTAATATCTAAGAATGCGTATGACAGAGAAAGATATACTTTAATTAAGAGACTTGGCTGAAGCTGGGCAGGTGCAGTTCAAGGAACGTACAATTCCGGGCAAGCCCAATGATCCTAATCAGAAGTACAGAAGAAAACAATAAAGACATCTAAGCACGGTTATGGATAAGAATCTTGACATACAGATTGAGGAAGCTTTGAGAGCTTATAGGGATTCAGGAGTTGAGGATCAGGTGGATTATCAGAAGTTCTACCTCTACTCTATCGTGACCCACTCTACGGCTATTGAGGGTTCGACTGTCACTGAAATTGAAAACCAGCTTCTTTTTGATGAGGGTATTGCAGCTAAGGGACGCTCTCTGACTGAGCAGATAATGAACGTTGATCTGAAAGATGCCTATCTCCATGCTTTCAAAATAGCATCCGGAAATCCGACATATACGCCCCAACTATTGCAACAACTGTCGGCTCTCGTAATGCGTCGGACCGGAAGTGAATATTCTACGATTGCCGGACAATTCGATTCATCCAAAGGCGAGTTTCGTCTATGTAATGTCAGTGCCGGGATAGGTGGCAGAAGTTATCTTGCTTATAATAAGGTTCCACAAGCGGTGAAAGACTTCTGCAAGTGGCTTAACGATGAGATTGCCAAAGTAGACAGGAATGATGTTGCAACTTGTTATCGCCTAAGCTTTGAAGCTCACTTCCGCTTAGTTACCATTCACCCATGGGTCGATGGCAACGGACGCACTACACGTCTTGTAATGAATCTGATTCAACGACAGTTAGGTCTTGTTCCATCCATAGTAAGAAAAGAGGACAAGGGAGAGTACATCCAATCATTAGTTGACAGTCGGGATAATGACGATTCAACCGTAACACAGGACATAATGCTTCGCCATCATATTGCCAACCTAAACCGCCGAGTTTTAGAGTATCAAGAAAATGACGGTGTAAATGAAGGTTCAAACGTTAAAAATGACGGTGTAAATATTGACAATGACGGTGTAAAACAACTTAACAAAACCCTCCAAAGGGTTTATCAGGCTATCGTCAACAAACCAGAAATCATATCTTCCGAACTCATGTCAATTCTCAACATCTCCGAATCAACCGTAACACGATCAACCCGAGAACTGAAGAAGCTTGGTTTCATCAAGAGGGATGGTTCCGACAAAACCGGCAGATGGGTTATACTAAAATAATTGCTAACGAAGCCCGTGGCTCTTTTTCAAGCAAATAATTTGAACCTGTCGCACTTTTCGGAATGAATAAAACGGGCTGTTTTAAAAATTACATTCTTATTACGATTTTATTACGATAATTTAGTAACTTTGCCGTCAGCAATCAATTTACTAACATTATCTTTTATATGAAAAAATTTTTACTCTCTTTACTCTGCATGATCGCGCTCGTTGCAGCCAATGCAGCTGAGATTACAGTGACCCCAACTGGTACCCAGGGAAGCACCGACGGTATCTCATTTACAACCGAGAAGGGTGGTGGCTCTACTGCTCCGGCGTACAATTCAAGCGGCGCCGATCTCCGTGTATATGCCAAAGGTTCAATCACAGTAACCTCTACGGTAGGAAATATTACCAAGATGGTTTTCAACATCTCAAAGCAGGGTCTCAAGCGCCTTGCCCCCATTACAGCCAACACCGGAGCTATCGCAACACAGGCAAGCGGTGACGACACTGTAACCTGGACCGGCTCGGCTACTTCAGTCACACTGACCGTTGGCGATAAAGCCGATTTCGGCAGCGATGGATCAAGTAAAGCAGGACAGTTTGACTTCACCTCATTTGTGGTAACCACCAATGGCGAAGGCGGCGGCGACACCCCGACTCCTCCCGTAGCCTCAACTACCACTATCTTTGAAGAGACATTTGCCGGCGGACAGCAGGGAGATTTCACTATCGAAAACAAGGTGATGCCCGACGCACTATCATACGTATGGAAAGCTGACTCTTACGGTTACATGAAAGCTTCGGCTTACGTCAGCGGAACCAACTATGCTACTGAGTCATGGCTCATCTCTCCCGTCATCGACCTCGCAGGCTGCTCGGAAATCGCCCTGACATTTGAGGAAGTGTTCAACTTCTTCGAATCAATCGACAAGGCTAAAGAAGAAGCCCGCCTGATGATCAAGGCTGAAGGCGGCGACTGGACACAGATCACCGGCTATACCTATCCTGAAGCTCTCGGCTGGAACCCCTGGGTATCTACAGGTGACATCGACCTCAACGCCTATGCCGAAAAGAAAGTGCAGATAGCCTTTGTCTACACCAGCACCGACACTAAATCAGGTACATGGGAAGTGAAGAACGTTAAGATCACTGGCAAGAAAGAAGGCGGAACAACTCCCGTCGAGCCCGAAATCGAGAAGGTTGCCAACCTCAAGGAGTTCATCGCCAAAGCCGACACCAAGAACAACGTCGAGATCACAGGCGCTCTCACAGCTGTATATCAGAACGGAACAAACCTCTACGTCAAGGATGACAGCGACTGGATGCTCATCTACGGATCTCTCGACAACACCTACAACAACGGCGACGTAATCCCCGGCGGCGTACAGGCTCTCTGGTCACCCTTCAACGGTCTCCCCGAAATGAAGCCCGTGGCATCGACCGTTAAAGCCGGCACAGCAGGCACTCCCGTCGAGCCTACCGTCGTAATGGTAGCCGACGTCAACGCCGAGCCCCTTAACAGCTACATCGAAATCAAGAACGCAACCATCACCGCTGACGAGTCTGACGCTAACGGACGCACATTCAACGTCACTGACAATGGCGGTGAAGACAACATCGTACTCTACAACTCACTCTACCGTTCAATCACCGTTCCCACCGGTGTTTACACAATCCGCGGTTTCGTCGCTGTACGTGTCAAGGACAACGTGACCACCTATCAGGTAACCCCCATCGAGTTCCTCAGCGCATCAGGCAAAGAGACCGTCGCAACTCCCTCGTTCTCGGTAGCTGCCGAATTTGTTGAAGCCGGCACCGAAGTAGCCATCAACTGCTCAACCGCGGGCGCCGCTATCCACTACACTCTCGACGGTACCGTTCCCACCGCTTCTTCAACTCTCTACACCGCTCCTATCGTCATCAACGAGGAGACCACCATCAAGGCTATCGCCGTTAAGGAAGGCATGGAGGACAGTGAGGTCGCAACCAAGACCTACGTAATCAAGGTTTACGAAATCAACGGCACCGAAGCCAACTTCGACTTCAACGATCCCGCATCGCTCAGCCCCGCCCAGGAAGCTCCTGAAGCAAGCAAGGGCGTGGATGTTCCCGGTGTCGTATTCTCTGACAACGGCGTTTCAGTAGTAGCCGAGGGCGGAAGCACTTCAGCACGTCTCTGGGGCAACTACAACGGTGGTATCGAGTACCGTCTCTACAACGGCGCCACTCTCACCGTTTCATGCGCAAGCACTATCAAAATCACTAAGATTGAAATCACCGGCGCAGGTATGATCACACTCAGCGTCGACGGAACCGATGTCACTACCGACAACGCACTCGCAGTCTACGAAGTCGCTGAAGGCACTGACAAAGTAGTATTTGACGTTGCAGCAGTAGACAACACCAAGCGTGCCGACATCAAGACTATCAAGGTGACATTCAAGAACGACAACGGCGCTGTCGAGAGCATCGTACTTGACGGCACCGACGCTCCCGCCGAGTACTACAACCTCCAGGGTGTGCGCGTAGAGAATCCCGCCAACGGTCTCTACATCGTTAAGCGCGGCGCCAAGGTGACGAAAGAAATCGTACGATAATCCCGCTGTGCCACGGTCGGGGCAAGCGGTAAGACCTAACACCCGGCACGACGCGTGACACATGACAATACTTACATAGAGAGAGACCTGTCCAACGTGATGCAGGTCTCTCTCTTTTTTTGCACAATCAGCAGCAATGCATTATCTTTGCAATGATAATAATATCACAGCTCAGGAATTATATTTAACCTACATACTTACATTCCAATCTCATCATGAAAAAGTTTCTTTTCTTCTCTGTCATCGCCGGCTTCATTGCTTCGCTGACCGGCAGCTGCAACAGTAAAGCTACGGCAACCGACAACGCCGACAACCGACAGGACTCGACATTTACCACCCTCAGCCAACCCGAGTGGAGCCGTAATGCCGTCATCTACGAAATCAACTGGCGCCAGATGACCGATGAAGGCACGCTTGCCGCGCTGACACGCCAGCTCCCACGCCTTAAAGATCTCGGCGTCGACATCCTGTGGATAATGCCCGTACACCCCATCTCGGTCGAAAACCGTAAAGGCGGACTCGGCAGCTACTATGCCGTACAGGATTACACGGCACTCAATCCCGAGCTCGGAACGCTCGAGGAGTTCAAGGCTTTTGTCGCCGACGCTCACAAACAGGGGATGAAAGTCATCATAGACTGGGTGCCCAATCACACCGGATGTGACCACGCCTGGGTTACGGAACACCCCGACTACTACATGCTGCGCGACGGCAAGCCGTTCTTTGAGGCTGACTGGACCGATATATACAAGCTCAACTACGCAAACCCCGAGCTGCGCCGCGCAATGATCGACGCAATGAAATTCTGGCTGACGGAAACCGACATCGACGGATTCCGCTGTGACGTAGCCGGCAACGTGCCCACCGACTTCTGGGACGAGGCACGCCCCGAGCTTGATGCGGCAAAAGAGGGCGGCGTGTTCATGCTTGCCGAAGCAGCGAAACCCGAACTTCAGAAACATGCGTTCAACATGGGCTACAACTGGCCCATGAGCGGAGTGTTCAACCGCATAGCCCGCGGTAACGGTCAGAACACGCTCAACCCGGGCGAGACCTACGAGCCGTTCCACGCAGCCAACATCGACTCTCTCCTCGCCCGACTTGACAACGAATATCCCCGCGACTCATATCTGATGAACATGATCACCAACCACGACATGAACTCATGGGAAGGCACCGAGTTCCAGCGCATGGGCAAACTTGTCGACGCCTTTGCAGTGCTGTCGTTCACCCTCCCGGGAATGCCGCTTATCTACACGGGGCAGGAAACAGGCATGAACCGCGCTCTGGAATTTTTTGAAAAAGACGTTCCTCCCACCTGGGAGCCACGTAACAGCTACTTTGACTTCTACAAGACACTCATCGACCTGAAACACAACCAGAAAGCACTGCTCGCAGGCGAATCCGGCGGTAAGATGACACGCTACCCCACTACCGTAGAGGACATCTACGCTTTCAGCCGTGAAAAAGACGGCTCGCGCGTGACAGTCATCGTCAACATCGCCGACGGTGACGCCCCGGTGGAATTTACCGGTGATGCACCAGCAATAACCCCTTCGACAGTCGACATCTTTACCGGCGAAGCAGCCGTGATGCCCGACACTCTCGCCCAGGGCGACTACCGCGTCTTTATCGAACGGTGACATATCCGCCTCCGAACGCATTATTAAATTAATGCGACAATGATAATACAAAACAGTTGCAACCGATTCCGCATTGCAACTGTTTTTGTTTTTTTGCAATAAAATAGTCTACGAAATTTGTACATGTCACAGACGATAAACAATAACCCAGATTCATTTGCAGGAAAAATTCTTGTTGCCGACGAGGATCAGTTGACATGCGACGCCATACGCAGTCACTTTGAAAGCGATGGTTATCAAATAGATTGCTGCACGACACCGAAAGATATACTTTCGCTCGACCTCTCGCATTATAGACTGATAATATTGGAATTGTCGTCTGACTCGGCATTGAGCTTCCACTCCATCCAGTCAATCAAGCAGAGCCCCTCTACGATGAATATTCCCCTTATCGTGTGCTCCTGCTCATCCCGCTCGCAAAACATAGTCGATGCACTCAATGCCGGCGCTGACGACTATCTGCTGAAACCATTCTCGGTCAGAGAACTCATGGCAAGAGTGAGATCGGTGCTGCGCATGTCATCGGTGCAGTACTGACAACGTGCTGGAACCCTCACGCGCATAATGACTAAATTAGCCGCGATTTAATATTTTTTATTAGAATATTGATTGTCATAGCAATATTTTAACCTAACTTTGCGCCCGTACATTGTTATAAGATAAACAATAAACAATATAAATTATGGACAATCAAGAATTTGACCGCCTAAGCTATGCCTTAGGGCTTAGCATGGGCAACAATTTTAAGGCGTCGGGCATTGAAAGCATCGCAGTAAATGACTTTGCCGCCGGAGTAGCAGCCGTTTATGACGGAGCAGCTCCACGCATGACTTATGATGAAGCCAAGGCTGAAATACAGAAATTCTTTACCGCACTTGAAGCAAAGCAGCAGGAAGCCGCCAAGCAGATTGCCGAAGTGAACACCAAGGCAGGCGAGGCTTTTCTCGCCGAAAACGGCAAGCGTCCCGAGGTAAAGACCACAGCATCGGGTCTGCAATACGAAGTAATCAAAGAGGGCGACGGCGCAATGCCTCTTCCCACTGACCAGGTGGAAGTACACTACACCGGCAAGCTCATCGACGGAACCGTGTTTGACAGTTCGGAAGAACGCGGCATGCCCGCCACATTCGGCGTGACACAGGTGATCCCCGGATGGGTCGAAGCCCTTCAGCTGATGAAAGCCGGCTCGAAATGGCGTCTCTATATCCCCTCTCAGCTTGCTTACGGACCTCAGGGTGCCGGAGGCGTGATAGGACCCAACGCAACGCTTATCTTCGACGTTGAGCTTCTCAAAGTGCTCGGAAAGTAACGCCCCGCACCGACATGAAAAATTAAAAACAGTGACACAATAAAATTATTTTAAATATAACATAACCTTATGAAAAAATTTCTCTTGGCTATCGGCGCGGTAGCCTTTATCGCAGGTCTTACCGGATGTAAAGACGCTGCCAACAGCTCGGCAAACTATTCAGAATCAGACAAACTGTTCGGTGATTCAGTATCGACAGCTCTCGGTGAATTTGCCGGAGCACAGGAAAACTCTCAGCTCCAGAGCCGCTTGAGCCGTATGAGCGATGCAGAAAAAGCAAAATTTGACAAAGAAGAGTATCTCCGCGGTGTAGAATACGTGCTCGGTCTCGACACAGCCAACGTTGCCTACGTACAGGGTCTCCAGTTTGGTCTCCAGCTCGTGCAGCCTATCATCGGTATCTCACAGCAGACCGGTATCCCCATGAATGCCAACATCGTCAAGAAAGCATTCCGTCAGACCTATCTGAAAGACTCAATCGGTGATGTAGCAGTTTACTACGGCAACTACGAAGTGTACATGCGTCGTCTCCAGGAGATCATGCAGCAGCGTCAGGAAGAAGCTAAGCAGAACTCTCCCGAAGCTAAAGCCAACCTCGCAGCCGGCAAAGCTTATATCGACAGCATCAAGGCAGCCGACCCCGCTTACCAGACAACCGAGAGCGGTCTCGTCTACAAGATCGAGAACCCCGGTACCGACCCCAAAGTACAGGGCGAGGACGGCATCGAAATCCGCTATGCAGGTAAGTTCATCGACGGAAAAGTATTTGACCAGACAGCCGACGGCAAGACCTACAAGTCAAAAGCCACATCATTTATCCCCGGCTTCAACGAAGGTCTTCAGCTCCTCGGCAAAGGCGGCAAGGCTACTCTTGTAATCCCCAGCGAACTCGCTTACGGCGTTAACGGAGCCGGCTCAGCAATCGGTCCCAACGCTACCCTCGTATTTGACATCGAAGTTGTCGACATCACTCCCGCCGGCAAATAAAAATTCGGCGAAAACTGACATCGTCATTATGTCATAATGACAGTCCTATAAGTACACAAGTCGGGCTTGAATTAAAAGGAATTCAAGCCCGACTTATATTTTTACTATCATAATGATTGCGATTTAATTCTTTTTTTGTAAATTTGCAATATCTTAAAATATCTTTACATGGAAAAAATAGACAATCTCGATCGAAAAATCCTTAGTATCATAATGCGCAATGCCCGTATCCCGTCAAAAGACGTAGCCGCCGAGTGCGGGGTGTCACGTGCCGCGATACATCAGCGCATACAACGAATGATAGACCTGAAAGTAATTACCGGTTCCGGTTACCACGTAAACCATAAAATACTTGGATTCAGAACCTGCACATACATCGGTGTAAACCTTGAACGCGGCGCCATGTACCGTGACATCGTGCCCGAGCTTGAGAAGATACCCGAAATCGTGGAATGTCACTACACTACCGGTCCCTACACCATGATGATAAAACTCTACGCCCGCGACAACGAGCACCTGATGGAAATCCTGAACGACAAGATTCAGGCAATCCCGGGCGTGACAACGACCGAGACACTTATATCGCTCGATCACAGCATCGACCGAGAAATCCCAGTTGAATAAAAGAATAACATATTGTGAAAAATCTGTAAAATTAACGGATTAAACATTTTTTAGCTAAAAATTTTACACCTAATCCATAAAAACGCTATAAATTTGCTACGTGTTTTTCATGGTATTAGATTTAAGGTTGAAAAGATTATTCGTCGTGATGACGGATAATTTTTTTTGTCCCTACCCGAAAATATCCTAATGCACCGGAACTACACTAAAATACGACGTTAATTATAATTATAAACATGCTACACCAAATGACAAAAAGACTTATATTTGCTGCGCTCACAGTGATCGCAACTCTGTTTTCATCACAGGCAAAGAACTTGACCGACACATTGTATATCCAGGGAGCAGTCGGCAAATTGTACACTATTGTCGAACGACCTGAAAACAACGCCGCCCGGCTCCCGTTAGTGATTCTGTGCCACGGCTTCAGCGGCAACTGTCAGGGATGGCTGATGGACAACCTGTCGGACGACATTACAGCACAAGGGCTTGCCGTCCTGAAATTTGACTTCAACGGACACGGAAAAAGTGAAGGAGAATTTAAGAACATGACCGTGCTTAACGAAATTGACGACCTGAAACATGTAATCGAGTGGGCAAAAAGTCAGCCGTGGGTCAAAGATATCGCTCTCGTCGGTCACTCTCAAGGTGGCGTCGTGGTAGGCATGACAAGTGGAGAATTAGGCAAAAAAGCCATTAAAGCCGAGGTATTGCTTGCCCCCGCCGCAGTGCTACGCGACGACGCTCTCCGAGGCAATACCATGGGCGCTTTCTATGACCCGTGGAATCTTCAGGAAGAATATGTCAGACTGCCGTTTTCCCCCGAAGCGGGACCGTTGCTGTTAGGCAGAAATTACATCAAAAGCGCCATTGAGCTCCCTATTTATGAGACATCGGCAAAGTATAACGGACCGGCACTGATCATCCAGGGAACATACGACCGCATCGTACCCTACACCTATGCCGAGAGATACCACCGTGAGATCAAACACAGTATCTTAAAACTCATCCCGGGCGATGACCACGGATTTTCACAGACAACCCCACAAACAGCGCAATTCGTAGCCGACTGGCTCAAATCCAAGCTCCGCTAACCCCCGCCGCCGTATTCGGCACCTTCCGGATAACATTTGTTGATTTTCTTAGTGGACAGGCACCTTATAACATAAATAATACAAGTACAACCAAGGAAAACATATAATATTAAATAAAGATTCATCGCCGTTACTATGCTTGTAAAAGTGTCCTTCCCAAATAACAGGATAGGGAACTTAAACAATGAGTTTGCACTGTCTATGACACCCCCGTCCATTCTTGAAGAAATATAACTATATCCCCCTAAAAAGCAACCAATAACCATAACGACATACAAAGCCAAAATCGATAAATCAAATTTATCTTTTATTTTGGTATACTTCTTTCTAATTTCAATAATCATCACTATTATATTTGCAATAATAGTTATAATGATTACGTCGTATGTTTCAGAAATCAAAGGAAGAGTTTTTGCATCCGCAGCATGGTTATAATCCAGCAATGGTTCATATTGAATCCGACCTTCATTCCATATAATCCAAAAGATTACAATTATATCTACCACACAGAGGATAAGAAGTCTATAACTTAGCTTACTTTTATGGATTAATTTCATATTTGAATTCTCCTTTATTGCCCTCTTTTATCCATTTATCATATTCATCCCATACAGTTTTAAGGATGTCCGAGATTGATCAGATATTCAGAGATCAAATTTACTTATCATATTTCAAACATAAACTTCATATTATTTTAGAATTCATGAAATTTTTAATTACTCTATAAAAAACAAAACTGTCAACAAGCACTAACACAATTGACGACAATATTAAATCGTTCAGAATAAATAATTGATACACATGTATATATATTGCAAAAATTCCAATAATGAGGAATAGTACATTTATTATTCTATTTTTGAGGAATATATGGTCAAAATTATACAATAGTAGAAAAACTAACACTATTATACAAGAACAGGGTAATGCTACAAACAGGAGGTCATTATATAGTATATCATTTAACATTATCGGCTTCGGCACACTCAAAATACTGAAAGTAGAAAATGTAAACTGTATAAATAATACTATAATTGCTATTACATTTACAAAAATCTTCATTTTGATAATAAACTGTTGATCTGTTTCCAGAGTTCTTCACTATTACCTTCAATCAAATCTCTATGTATGTACTGAATAGATTTTTCACTTTTGATCCTTATTTTATCCTCAGAAGAAGGACTTTCTTCCGTCAGGATCAACACAATTTACAGGATTGCTGTTACAATAGGCATATGGTGAAAGCCAAGACCATGCGTTTGCATAAATCGCTATGATTAACGAGGCAATTACCGTCAATGTTCTTTTAAGTTTTCTCATATCGGTTGAAGTCATCGATTTTACCATCTACAATCTTTATTCTTGTCATTCCGGACCAACCCATATCTAAGTATTTAACGATATACCAACCATCTCCTAAACTCTCAATATTTATAATATCGGACTCCTCGGTCGTACCCGGCTTAGAATCTTGCTCTGAGGTTCTTAATTCATAAAAGGCGTAACAGTTATTGTCTTCACAGTCAAACTCGTAACTATCATTGAGTTTTTTTAAGGCGTTTGATGTGAAGTAGCGTTCAGGATGTGCATATACTTCGGGATCTGCATCAATAGCAAATACGAATTTCGCATATACCGTTTTTATCAAGTCTGAATAATCCTGAGAATTGACACCAGAATCACTCGTTATCATCTCTTTTTCTACACTTTCAGTCTCATTGGCGGAAGCGTTCTTTGCCCCACAAGAGCACATAGCATAAGCTAATGTAAAAGCGAAAATTATTTTAATATATTTCATAGTGATTAAAATTATCTCAGGAGTTTACGGTCAGTGTCATTACTCTCCAATACGCTCATTTGATGGATGGCTATTTGGTTGAGTTTCATTAGCCGCTCACTCTGCGGTATCCCTTGCTCGATAAACACGGCATTGAGA
>CAYTWG010000064.1:0-11469 GCA_964442005.1 uncultured Bacteroides sp.
GGTCCTCGAGCTGCTGATTCTTGGCGCTCTCGTGTCCCATAAGAGTTCTTCCGGTCATTACGAGGTCGGGGCGTGCCGAGTAGAGCGACTCGTCAACGAGAAAATATTCCTGTTCCCAACCGAGATAAGAGATTACATGCTTTACTTTAGGATCAAAGTATTGGGCGACAGCGGTTCCAGCTTTATCGACAGCATTAATCGCTCGTAAAAGCGGAGTTTTGTAGTCGAGTGACTCCCCGGTATAAGATATGAAAATCGTAGGAATACAGAGGGTTTTGTCGAGTATGAATGCCGGCGAAGAGATATCCCATGCCGAGTAGCCGCGGGCTTCAAACGTGTTACGGATACCTCCGTTGGGAAAACTCGATGCGTCCGGTTCCTGTTGAACGAGAAGTTTTCCGGTAAATTCTTCTACCACACCACCTTTACCGTCGTGTTCGATGAAAGCGTCATGCTTTTCAGCTGTTCCGTCGGTCAACGGGTGAAACCAGTGGGTATAGTGGCGGGCTCCGTTATCGAGTGCCCATTTTTTCATACCTGCAGCAACACTGTCAGCAACCTCTCTTGAAAGGGGCTCCTTGTTGTCAATTGCATAGACAAGCGCGTCGTAAGTCTTTTTAGGAAGATACTGAAACATCTTCTGTCGGTTAAAGACGTATTTAGCATAATACTCTTCAGGTCGCTCTGTCGGGATATTGACAGGGATTGCCTTACGGTCGTAAGCCTCTTCTACTACTTTAAATCTTAAATGAGACATGTTTTTAATATAAGTGATGTTAATAATTAATTTCTTATCAGTGATTTAATTCGTTTCACCGCTTCAATGGTGTCTTCGTAGGTACTAAAAGCCGTGAGTCTTATATATCCTTCGCCCTCGACCCCGAATCCAGAGCCCGGAGTCGTTGCTATGTGACACTTGTCGAGCAACATATCGAAGAAGTCCCATGACGACATTCCGTTAGGTGCTTTTACCCATACATAAGGTGAATTGATGCCGCCGTAAGCCTTGAAGCCCGATTCCTTCAATCCGTTGAGCAGCGTTTCTGCATTGCGGTGATAGTAATCAATCGTTTCCTTGACCTGATGCATGCCTCGTTCGGTATATAGCGCTTCGGCAGCGCGTTGCACTATATACGCCGCGCCGTTGAACTTTGTCGTCTGCCTTCTGCGCCACAAGTCATTGAGCGAGACTTTTTCCGAGTTTTCGTCAAAAGCCTTTATGTCATGCGGCACGACAGTGTAACCGCATCGTAGACCTGTGAACCCTGCAGTTTTGGAAAAACTGCGAAACTCGACAGCCACCTCACGTGCGCCTTCGATTTCGTAAATGCTCCTCGGAATATCGGGCTCTGTGATATAAGCTTCGTAAGCAGCATCAAACAGAATCAGACATCCGTTTTTCCTTGCATAGTCGACCCATATTTTTAATTGTGCATGTGTCAGTGCTATGCCGGTAGGATTGTTTGGGTAGCAAAGGTATATTACGTCAGGTGTTTCCTCCGGTATCATCGGGACAAAGTCATTCTCGGCTTTGCACGGCAGATAGATAATGTCGCTCCAGTGTCCGTCGGGCAACAGTCTGCCTCCTCGTCCAGCGATCACGTTGGAATCAATGTAGACCGGGTAAACGGGATCGGTGACTGCTATGCGGTTGCGGTTTGACATGACATCAACAAAATTTCCGGTATCGCTTTTTGCTCCGTCGCTTATGAAAATTTCATCGGGAGAGATCTCGATTCCGCGTTGTCTGAAATCAATTTCAGAGATCCGCTCCCTTAGAAAGCCATAGCCCTGTTCGGGTCCGTACCCATGGAATCCGTCGGCGGTAGCTTGTCGGGCACTTGCTTTTTGCAGCGCATCGACAGCCGCCTCACAGAGCGGTCGGGTCACATCTCCTATTCCCATGCGTATGATATGCGCGTCAGGGTGTTTCTCATAGTAGGCGGCGATACGTCGACCGACAGTGGAAAAGAGATAGTTTCCCGGAAGCTTTAAAAAATTTTCATTTACCTTAAACATATATTACCTTATTACCCTTTGTAATTTATTGTACTTAAGTCTGTTGATCATCCGGTGATGCTTGCCGTAGGTAAAAATCGCCTGGCGTAACTTCCGGTGAAAACGGTTGTCGCTGATCCGGTGAGAAACAGATGCCCCGAAGAGTCATCCCATCTTACTGTTAAGTCGCCTCCCCGCAGATGGACTGTCACATTGCGGCTGCAATGACCGTTTATGACTGATGCTACGGTAGCGGCACACGCACCGGTGCCGCATGCCATTGTCTCACCACTGCCTCTCTCCCATACTCTCATATCTATTTCATTGTCTGACAGTACGGTGACAAATTCTATGTTAGCTCTGTCAGGAAATATGGTATGGTTTTCAAGCGCTGGACCTATTGAGGCGATATCGAGACAGTCGTTTCTGTCTGTAAAGACCACGCCATGAGGATTCCCTATCGACACGGCAGTGAGCAACAGAGTGTTATTGTTGACTTCAACGGGTTGCGAGATAAAATTATCGGAATTGTGATTAACCGGAATCTCCGGACAGTACAATATGGGTAATCCCATGTCGACAGTCACCGACTCGATTTTCCCATCATGACCCGGCTTCAGGTCTAAAAGCACGACGCCCGAAAGAGTTTCGAGCGTCAGATGTAATTTGTCAGTAAGATGATTGTCGTAAACATATTTGCCTACACAGCGGCTACCGTTTCCACACATTCGGGCTTCCGAACCGTCGGCATTGAAAATCCGCATTTTAAAGTCGGCAATCACTGATGGCATTATGAGTATAATGCCGTCTCCTCCTACTCCGCAGTGGCGGTCACTCATCTCTCGTGATAGGGAGGCAAGATTTTCTGGGCAATGCTTCATACAATCAATGTAGATGTAGTCATTGCTGGTTCCATGCATCTTGGTGAAATTAATTATTTCCATTATTTAATATTCCTGCATAATGTACGGGAATTTGATTGCAAAGATACGTGTTTTGTCATAAATCTCAACAGAAAGTTAGATTTTTTTTATCTAAAAATTTTTTATAATTTTACACCACGAATTATTTTTTAGTTTTAGAGAGATATATATCATTTTACATTCTCAGTGCGGACTCGTACAACCCATTGTACCGTGCTTCCGCACAATAAAGTTTATCAAAAATCAATAAGATGAAACAATTTGTTATCCCTGTTGCTGCACTGACGATTGCCTTGACGTCAATACCTGTTTCAGCTCATTCCAAAACCGAGTTACATGACAGCGTGATTCTGCATGCGTGGTCGTGGTCTTTTGACACCATTGCTCAGAATATGAGACAGATTGCCGATGCCGGTTATGATTATGTCCAGACCTCTCCTGCAAATACCTGTTTTGTTGGTGAAAATGGTGGAATGTCTCTTTTTAGTGAGCCAGGTGACGAGGTTATGGGTAAGTGGTACTATTATTATCAGCCGACCGACTGGAAAATCGGCAACTACATGCTTGGTTCACGCGATGCTTTCAAGGCTATGTGTGACAGTGCCCTTAAGTATAATGTTAAAATCATAGTCGATGTTCTGCCCAATCACACGGCGGTGGATCACACGGCTGTCCTGCCCGGACTTGACAACGCGGTAGGCGGTCATGAAAATCTGTTCCATGCCAATGGGTTCAATGAGATACGCGACTATAATGACCGTCTCCAGTGCACTACCGGTCAGATGGGTGGACTGCCCGATGTCAACACCGAAAATCCCGATTTCCAGTATTATTACATGCAGTATGTCAACGATCTTATTAATCTTGGGGCACGGGGATTCCGCTATGATACGGCAAAACATATCGGTCTGCCGTCCGATCCGCTTGATCCTAAATCGGTCCGTAACAATTTTTGGGAAATAGCCA
The DNA here is from genome assembly GCA_964442005.1 of uncultured Bacteroides sp. Lineage (GTDB taxonomy): Bacteria > Bacteroidota > Bacteroidia > Bacteroidales > Muribaculaceae > JAAVFS01. Next base: position 3,888 of record CAYTWG010000064.1, read on the forward strand.
CCGGGCGCGAAGGAGTTAAAGGACTTTCGATGCTCATGCCCGACAGTATTTTCATCTATGGTGAGGTTCTCCAGGACAAGAATGTAAAAGAGGAAGAGTATGCCGAGTATGTAGGACAGACGGCGAGTGCCTATGGGCATGTTTTGCGTGAGGCTTTGAATAATCATAGTTATGACGCAGCTGCCCTTCAGTCATGGCATCATCCGGCACGTCCCGAACAGCTCGTTACGTGGGTTGAATCGCATGATACTTATTGTAACGCTCATGAATCAGCAGGGATGAGCGATGATCTTATTCGTGCCGGATGGGTTTTCCTTACTTCGCGTGACAAAGGCACCCCCCTCTTTTTCAGTCGTCCTGCCGGGAGTACCAGGGATAATTATTGGGGAAACAATCGCATAGGCGAGCGCGGTAATGATGAGTTTTTTCATCCCGAGGTAGTTGCCGTTAATAAGTTCCGTAAGGCAATGGCTGGGGAGCCCGAGAAGATTTTTACAAATAATGACGGCAGTGTTGTCGAAGTGACACGTGGCAATAAGGGACTCGTGCTTATCAACTTGTCGGAGCGAGAGCAGAAAATCAAGATGACAACGACGCTTCCTGACGGTGAATACACTGACCGTGTCCATGAAGCAGTCTTTAAAGTGAAAAATGGCATGATTGAAGGCAAGTTGCAGCCATTGACGTCCTACATTATATATTAAAATACATCATAATCATTATATAATAGGTATTGCCGGAATGGACTTTTCTGTTCCGGCAATTTTTTATCTGTTTCTTTTGATAAATCATATAGAAGATGTAACTTTGTAGTCAAAGGATAATTTTTCTATTGTCATAATCATGTAATGAGAGTCAGGACATTACATATCCCGGTTGCGTTATTGCTGATGATTTCATTGGTGTTTGGGATGTTATGTCAGTATCATCATCATGATTGTCAAGGAAATGTATATATCGGATTAACTCTTGACGATGACATTGCGCTTGGAAATTCCGACAACTTACATTCCCATTGTTGCGGGCATCATAACCATGAGCGCGTTCCTTCGGAAAAACGGAATTGTTCGCTTCACATCGATCAGTTTATCAGCTTGTTGGATAGCTTTGATAAGCACCATGTCGTAGTGAAATCTTTTAATAATGATCTTTTTCTGTCTAAAATCAAGGGGTTAAGCAGTGAATGTCCGGTTTTACTCTATGTTGATAATAGCTGGCTTGCCGATTTTAGCGTTGAAAAAGCGGGATATCATGACTCTAATACACTGAGGGCACCGCCGGTAATGTGATAAAACTAAGGATGTCAGTCTGTTCGTGCAAGAAAAGACTGAATGACCGATATTTTAAAATACAATTTTTATCGCATAATAAATAACTGTTCCATGAATAAATTATCATTAACGGTTGTTGCAACCGTGTCTCTCTATATATTTGCCGGATGTGGGTCAAAAGCTGATAATGATGGTCTTGATCATCATCACCATGGGCATGAACATGAACAACATGATAGTCATGACGATCATGACTCCCACGAAGAAGCCGATGTTATACATCTTTCAGTTGAACAGGCTGATAAATTCGGCATCAAAACTGAAAAGACTGAAATTAAGGATTTTGACCGTGTGATAGAAGTCTCCGGGGAAGTGCTCCCCTCTCCTACTGACCGTTCGGCAGTCGTAGCGCCGTCATCGGGTATCGTGCGGTTTTATAACGGTATCATGACAGGAAAAAATGTCAATGCGGGAGAAGCTGTTGCCGCTATCTCGGCAAAAAACATGGTCGGTGGAGATGCCAATGAAAACGCCAGAATTACCCTTGAGGCGGCTAAGCGAGAATTGGACCGTGTTACTCCGCTCCATGCTGAAGGAATCGTGTCGACCAAGGAATTTAATGCTATTGAAGAAAACTATCGCCGTGCCAAGGCAGCCTATTCGGGCAGCGCGGCGGGTAGTGTCGCAAAATGTGTACGTGGCGGCGTCATTTCAGAATTGTCAGTCAGCGACGGCGAGTATGTCGAGGCTGGTACTCCTATTGCCTACGTTTCGACAAATCAGCGACTTACGCTTAGAGCCGATTTGCCCGAGAAGTATCTGTCCGAGATTCAGAATATCAGTTCCGCAAATATTAAGTTGCCTTCAAAGGTAGACGTGTTATCATTGAGTCAGTTGAATGGTAAACGTGTGACTGCTTCTCCTCGTGAAATCAATGGTGGATATATACCTGTCTATTTTACTTTTGATAATGACGGAACGATACTCTCCGGTTCATTTGCCGAGGTATTTCTCATTGGTAAAGGTGATAAGAAGTCAGTTTCAGTTCCGATAAGTGCTTTGGCTGAGCAGCAGGGCGAACGATTTGTTTTCGTAAGACTTGATGAGGATTGTTACCGTAAAGTCCCTGTTGAAGCAGGTGCATCCGACGGCCGACGTGTGGAAATAAAATCGGGACTTGGTGAAGACGAAGATGTGGTCGTAGAGGGAGTTACGTTTGTCAAGCTTGCCGCTACATCAGGAGTGGTTCCTGAAGGACACAGCCATAATCATTGATTGTAATCCTAAAAATGAAATGATATGCTTAACCGTATAATCCATTTTTCGCTTTACAATCGAGTGATAGTTCTGATTATATCGGGACTGTTGCTTATTGCTGGCGCGATTGTGCTTACCCGCACGGAGATTGATATATTCCCTGATCTTAATGCTCCGACGGTGGTGGTCATGACTGAGGCGCCGGGACTCGCCCCTGAAGAGGTGGAGAAACTGGTGTCATTCCCTATCGAAACTTCGGTCAACGGTGCTACCGGGGTCAGACGTGTACGTTCATCATCGGCAACCGGTTTTTCTGTCGTCGCAGTAGAATTTGACTGGGGAACTGATATTTATCAGGCACGTCAGACGGTTTCCGAGCGTCTTGCCGGGATAGCCGGCAGTCTGCCTCCTGTCGCTGAGTCTCCTACCCTCGGACCTCAGTCATCGATACTCGGAGAGATTATGATTATAGGTCTTACTGCCGATAGTACATCCATGCGTGATTTGAGGACTATTGCCGATAAGATAGTGCGCCCGAGACTTCTGTCGGTAGCCGGCGTTTCTCAGGTAGCCGTGATTGGCGGCGATGTTAAAGAGTATCAGATAAAACTCAGTTCATCATTGATGAAACATCATGATGTCACGCTCGATGACGTGATGAGTGCTGCCGAGAATGTCAACATGAATGCTGCCGGAGGAATACTCTACGAGTACGGTAACGAATATATAATAAAAGGTAGTGTTAACACGACCGATGTTGACGATATTGCAAAAAGTGTAGTCAAGAGTGACGGTGAGCGTGTCGTGAAGTTCAGTGACATAGCCGATGTTTCTGTCGGGAGCAAAATGCCTCTGTTGGGACTTGCTTCGGTGCAAGGTGTCCCTGCTGTTCTGCTTACAGTTACCAAGCAGCCCGCCGTGGGAACGATAGAACTCACTGAAAATCTTGAAAAAGTGCTTGGCGACTTGGAAAAGACCCTGCCGGCAGATATAAACGTGGCTACCGATATATTCCGGCAGTCGACATTTATTGAAAATTCGATAAGTAATCTTCAGGAATCTCTGCTTGAAGGAGCCTTGTTTGTGATTGTCGTACTGTTTTTCTTCCTGATGAACTTGCGTACGACGCTTATTTCGATTGTCGCGCTGCCCATGTCGATTATTGTATCGGTTATCGTTCTCAATGCGATGGGATTGACAATCAATACAATGAGTCTTGGCGGTATTGCTATTGCAATCGGCTCCCTTGTCGATGATGCGATTGTCGATGTTGAGAATGTATATAAGCGGCTACGGGAAAATCGCCGTTTACCCGAGTCAGAGCGATTATCTCCAGTCGAGGTTGTCTATGCGGCATCCCGGGAGGTCAGAATGCCGATATTTAACTCGTCGCTTATAATAATGGCAAGTTTCTTGCCGTTGTTTTTCCTTAGCGGCATTGAGGGACGCATGCTCATCCCCCTCGGCATCTCATTCATTGTAGCTCTTATAGCGTCAACAATAGTCGCTCTGACACTGACTCCGGTGTTGTGCAGCTATCTGCTTGGCAGTGATAAAGAAGCGGAAAGACTCTCGACTGAGCCCCGTCTCACACGTAAGATGAAAGAGCTTTACAGCCGTTCATTGCGATGGAACATGGGGCACCGCCGTGTCATGCTTGTGTCGGTGACGATTCTGTTTGTTATTTCGGTCGGATTGTTCTTTACTCTCGGACGCAGCTTTTTGCCATCATTTAAGGAGGGAAGTTTTACGATCAATATCAGTGCCCTCCCTGGAATCTCGCTTGAAGAGAGTGACAGAATAGGACGTCTTGCCGAAGAGATGATATTATCTGTTCCGGAGGTAAAAACGGTAGCGCGCAAGACCGGACGTGCCGAGCTTGACGAACATTCTTTGGGCGCGAATACGTCGGAAATAGAGGCTCCCTATGAACTTGATGGCAGATCGCGCGGTCAGGTGGCGAGGGAATTACGTCAGAAACTCAATACCATTCCCGGTGTGAATATCGAGATAGGACAGCCCATCTCTCATCGTATTGATGCCATGCTCTCGGGAACCGAGGCTCAGATTGCAATAAAACTTTTCGGACCTGATCTGACCAAACTGTATAGTATCGGTGGTCAGATAAAGTCGGAAATAAGTGATATTGACGGTATTGTCGATGTGAATATCGAACAGCAGATAGGACGTCCGCAGCTTGATATACGCCCACGCCGTGATATGCTTGCTCGATATGGTATAACTCCGGGGGAATTTGTGAAATTTATTGATGTGGCACTTGCCGGTGAAGTCGTGTCGCAGGTTTATGAGGATGGTATTCCGTACGATCTTACTGTCAAGATGAATGATAGTGAGCGTAACTCGATGGAGGATATTTCTAATCTGATGATTGATAGCAATCAGGGCAAGATTCCTTTGTGCCACGTTGCCGATATCGTGTCAACAACCGGACCTAATACCATTAATCGTGAAAATGTCAATCGTCGTCTTGTCATTTCGGCTAATGTTGACGGTATTGACTTGCGTGGAGCTGTCAACGAGATACAGCGTCGCATATCAAGTGCGGTAAATCTTCCTGAAGGCTATTTTATTCAATACGGAGGACAGTTTGAGAGTGAGGCAAAGGCATCGTCGACTCTCGCACTGACGTCGTTGATCGCGTTGCTTATTATTTTCATGCTGCTGTTTCATGAGTTCCGCAATCTGCAGCAGTCGCTTATTATTCTGATCAACATGCCGCTCGCTATTATCGGCGGAGTCTTGATTCTTGTAATAACCGGTGCCGAACTGAATATCCCGGCAATCATAGGCTTCATATCGCTAATGGGTATAGCGACACGCAACGGTATGTTGCTGATGACGCGGTACAATAGCCTCAAGGACGCCAGCGAGCCGTTGATGGAACGTATATTCCACGGTTCGATCGATCGTCTGACTCCTATCGTGATGACTGCTCTGACATCGGCGCTTGCACTGATACCTCTTGCGCTCGGAGGCGATAAAGCCGGAAACGAGATACAGTCACCTCTTGCGGTCGTTATTCTTGGCGGACTCATATCGTCAACGTTACTTAACATGTACATTATTCCTATTCTGTATTATTTAACTAACAAGAAAGAGAAAAAATGAAACGATATATATTGATAGGGATTGTTCTCGTTACCGTTTCTGCATTGATGCATGCTGAGAGTGTCTATGACCGTGTCTTGATGCAGATTGTCAACGGCAATAACGAGTTAAAAGCAATTGCTGCTGAGAATGAGAGCTATCTGTTGCAACTTAAGTCAGAGAATAATCTCGAGAATCCCGAAGTTGAATTTGAACATGTCTGGGGTAAGGATGGCGTCGGTAATAAATGGGGGCTTGGGATTTCCCAGACGTTTGATTATCCGGGGCTCTATCGCGTCAGAAGCAAAGCGGCTCACATTATGGAGCAAGGAATTAGCAATTTGCATCGAAACGAGATTATATCCCGGTTGCTTGACGCCAAGTTAATGCTTATTGATCTCACCTATAACCGGCGACTTGAGAAGTCTCTGACATCGATACAATCCAATGTCAGAGAGATCAGGGACAATACAAAACTGGCGTTTTTACGTGGAGAGACAACGATTCTTGATGTTAATAAAGCTGAGATAGAGCTGGTCAAAATAGGACAGCGCATCAATGCATGTCGCCGTGATATAGAAACACTTTCGCAGCAATTGATTGCTTTGGGCGCCGATCCATCGACAATCGGTCAGGTGATGGACTATCCCGCTGATAAGCTCCTGCCTGAAAATGAGTATGTTAAAATGCTTGAAATAGATCCGTTGATAGGTTATTACAACGATCTGTCACAGGCTGAGAGTGTTAATGTAAAGGCGGCTTCTATGGGTAATCTGCCTCGCTTCAGTGTCGGCTACCGCCATGATTACGAACTTGGCGAGACCTTTGACGGCTTTACGTTAGGAATCAGTCTGCCGTTTTTCTCCAATCGCAGTAAGACGGCTTCGGCTCGACAGGCAAGTGCGGCAGCCGAGTTCCGCCATTCGGCATCCGTTATTGAAGCTGAGACAGCTATGCGAGCGGCATATCGTAATGCTCTGAATATGAATGAACTTGTTTCGGAGCTCGCCCCCGTGTTTGAAAAGACCGATCATCCCGCATTGCTGTACAAGGCATTGAAAGGCGGCGAAATGTCGGTCCTTACCTACATTCAGGAACTTGTGTATTTTATTGAGGCGGAAACAGACTATCAGAGTGCACTTCATGAGTTCCATTCCGAGCTTGCACGCCTTAATCGTTATCAACTTTTGTTAAAAACCGTTGCTGACTGAACTATCAATCGTTATATGTGTTTTTAAGGTAAAGAAACTCTAAAAACACATATAACGATGAAATATACACAACCACGTCTACCCTATGCTCCCGATGCACTTGCACCGGTTATCAGTCAGGAAACAGTCGATTACCACTATGGCAAACATGAGAAAGCCTATATTGATAATCTTAACAATCTGATTGTCGGAACTGAGTTTGAAGATATGGAACTCGAAGAGGTTATCCGACATGCCAAGGGTCCGCTTTTCAATAATGCGTCTCAGGCATGGAACCACATCTTCTACTTCTTTTCGTTCTCGCCCGACGGTGGCGGAGAGCCTGCCGGTGAACTTGCCGAGGCTATCAAGAAACAGTTTGGCTCGTTTGAGAATTTCAAGAAAGAATTTGTTGATGCGGGAGTGAAACTGTTTGGCTCCGGATGGGTATGGTTGTCACGTGATGAAAACGGTAAACTGTTCATTACCCAGGAGTCTAATGCGGGTAATCCTATGACACAGGGACTTACACCTATTCTGACATTTGATGTATGGGAACACGCCTACTACCTTGATTATCAGAACCGACGTGCCGATGCCCTTAACAAGTTGTGGGATATTGTCGACTGGGATATAGTCGAAAGCCGTTATTAAACAACAACACAAAGACATACTAATGATTTAAATAGCATATAGCACTTAATTGTAAGCATAATGTGATGAATGGAGAGAGAGGCACTCGTGAGAGCCCCTCTT
>CAYTWG010000065.1:0-11430 GCA_964442005.1 uncultured Bacteroides sp.
TTGCTGCCCATACCTCCGTTGTATTCTGTCTCGTAAGCCGCCTGACCGTATGAGGCAAGCCCGACAATGACATCACCGGCTGCGATGTTGGCGTTGTTGATGACTTGGTCGCGTCGCATGCGGCATGTCACGGTGCTGTCAACGATGATCGTGCGCACGAGGTCGCCAACGTCGGCTGTTTCTCCGCCTGTGCTGTAAATGGATATTCCTGCCTCGCGCAACTCGGCGAGGAGTTCTTCCGTGCCATTGATGATGGCGGCGATAATGTCACCGTTGATAAGATGTTTGTTGCGACCGATAGTCGATGATACGAGAATATTGTCAGTAGCACCGACACAGAGCAGGTCATCAATGTTCATTATCAATGCGTCCTGAGCGATGCCTTTCCATACGCTCATGTCTCCGGTTTCACGCCAATAGACGTAGGCAAGCGATGATTTTGTACCGGCACCGTCGGCATGCATTATGTTGCAATAATCGGGGTCGCCGCCGAGTATATCGGGTATGATCTTGCAGAATGCTTTGGGATACAGTCCTTTGTCGACATTTTTAATGGCGTTGTGGACATCTTCTTTAGATGCTGATACACCTCTGAGGTTGTAGCGTTGGGATGACATGAGATATAGGTGTGACGGTTAAATTACAGATTATTAATAATGATAAAGTAGCACATTGTCGCCGGAATGACGAGCAGAAGCGAGTCGACGCGATCAAGGATGCCTCCGTGACCTGGGAGCAAATTGCCTGAATCCTTTATTTTCAATGTACGTTTTATAAGCGACTCGATAAGATCGCCCCAGGTCGCAAATACTGACACGATTATGCTGTAACACACGAGTGCCGATATGGTTAAGTCGCCATAGAATCCTGAGAAAGCGTACCGGAACAGGAATGCAGCTCCGATACAGAATGCCATTCCACCCCAGAACCCTTCCCATGATTTCTTGGGGGAAATACGTTCAAAGAGCCGGTGTTTACCTATCAGTGAACCTACACAGAAGGCACCGGTGTCGTTAAGCCAGATGAGAATGAACATTGCCATTACCAAGGCAGGGGTAGCGATGGTGAAATAGACGAGATTGAGCATGGCGAGCGGACATGCTACATAGACTTGACCCATGAATGAATGGGCAAGCTGGTTTAGCGGATTGTCGGCTTTGGTGTAGAGCTGCGCGATGGCGCGGATCATAAGACATGCAGTGTATGCCGTGAGCAAGATGACTGTATCGGTGTTACAGAACGCGGCAAGAGTCAGAATCAGGGATGCGACCACATCTATGACCGAGAGAGTTTTCGGCAGTTTATGCTCGTCGGAAATGTTGTTGAATTCGGTGATACCAAGGATGGCGAATAAAGCTGTCAGTGACCAGAACCACCAGCCCCCCAGGATGATAGCGCCAATAATCACACCAATGTATATTATACCGGTCAACGACCTGGTTATTACATTTTTCATCGTTTTAATTTTCTCTAAAAAATAGCTGATACGTTAATAGGAAACAAAATTAGCTATTTTTTTTCAACAAGTCCTATTTTCGTTATTGCTTTTTTTGTAGAAGCCGTTAATAAAATTTAATGAAGGTGGTTGTCGGTTTAAAGTCAGGACGTTAAAGGATGGGGGCGAAAAGTCGCATAACCGATTCGAATATTTTCTCGAATAAGGGGCGGCGGCGCCATGCTGTGGTGGAAATGCGGCACGAGTCTTTCATGTCGCGTATGAAAATCTCGGCGAGCCCGGCGTTAAATTCGCGTGAGAAAACAAACATGTTGCTCTCGAAGTTGTGTTCAAAGCTGCGGAAGTCAAAGTTAGTGGAACCGATAGTCGCCATTTCATCATCGATGACGATAGCCTTTGAGTGAAGCATACCTTTTTCGTAGAGATAGATTTTGATGCCGGATCGCAGACATTCCTGAACGTAGGAAAAAGATGCCCATCGGAGCATGGCGGAGTCAGAGTGCCGAGGCATCATGATGCGTACGTCGACCTTGGCAAGTGCCGCCGTCTGAAGAACTCGTAACAGACCCTCGGTAGGGAGGAAATATGGTGTCTGGATGAAAATGCGTTTCCTCGCGTTGGCTATCGCTTTGTGAAAAGCGAGCGAAATATTGCTCCATTGACTTGTCGGACCGCTTGTGAGGAGCTGCATGCCGATGCCGCCACCGTTATTTTTTTTCTCGTTGGATGTTATCGGTGCATCATCCTCTATGAGGGGCTGTCCCATGAAGTTCCAGTCTACGGCAAATGAGAATTGCAGGGCACTCACGGCGGGTCCGGTCACACGCATGTGGAGGTCGCGCCAGAAGGGGAAGCTGCCTCCTGTAATGTATCGGTCGGCGATGTTCATGCCGCCGACATATCCGATAATACCGTCGATGACGCATATCTTGCGGTGATTACGCCAGTTTATACGCGTACCCAATTGCGGGAACGTGACTTTGAAGAACGGGTAGACCTGGATGCCTTCCCGGGTCATTTCTTTGAAGAATTTGCGTCTGACCTTGAAAGAGCCGACATGGTCATAGATCACGCGCACTGTCACACCTGCACGTGCGCGTTCTATCAGTGCGTCGCGGAGTCGATGACCGATATTGTCGTCCTCAAAGATGTAGTATTGCAGGTTGATGTATTTTTGAGCTGACGCAATGTCGGCGAGCAATGCTTCAAACTTGTCAGTACCGTTGTCGTAGAGTGAGGCATCGTTGTCCGGATAATACATCGCACCGGTGAGCGAGTGGGCGAGGCGTATCTGCTGGCGTGCATTTTCAGAGTATGCGATTCGGTTGAAGTCGATATGTTTTGCACTCTCGAGCCTTTTCAGACGTCGTCGGTTGCGTCGGGAGATAATGCGCTTGTTGGTAATATTACGACCGAAGATTATGTACAGGACGAGTCCGACAGCCGGAACCAGGAGCAGCACGGTTACCCAGGCAAGTGATTTTACCGGATTACGGTTTTCAGAAAGGATGACACAGATGATGCTGAAGATAGTTACAGCATAGGCAATGCTCAGACCCCAGTAGAGCCAGGAAAAACTGATATATGAAGAAATAGCATCGGTCATCGCAGAAAGAGTAAAACTCTATTATCGGCTCTAAATTAGTAAAAACTTCTTAGAGTGATACCTGACCGTTGAATTTTTTTTACAGATTTAACCAACTCTTAACATATCGGGAGGGCAGTTTTGCTCACAATGTTGCCGAGTGTGCATTTTCAAGCATGTCAAAAGCTATGTCTCGGGAGGCGTCAATCAGAGCCGGAACATGTGCGTCAGAGTTGACTATGATGGGGACACCGGCATTGACGAGCCGCGGCAGATATTGCGGTGCCGGGAACATGCGGTGATGGTCTTTCCAAGCCTTGGTATTGAGTTCGACGGTGACATTGCTGTCGATTATCATGTCAATCAGGTCAGAGACCAGGGCACGGTACCAAGACTCCTCCTCAACGCCCGGCTGAAAATGGGCGGCATTATGTCCTATCTTGTCAAAATGCCCCAAAAGATCGAAACCGCCGGTTTCCAGCATGCGTGCCGATTGATTATAGAAAGTTTCGACAACGTATCTAAGATCATTGCGGAAATTCTTTGCCATTTTTATTTTAAAGCTGTCAAAGTGCCCGTCAATGTCGACAAACTCTCCGTCCTGAGATTTAATGAAATGAACCGATGCAAGACGATAGTCAAGAGGCAGCGTGTCGAAATAGGGGTGGGTAGGACCCCACTCATCACCGAGATAGTCAATCTCCATTGAAGTATAGAATTTCACTTTGTCGCCATAGGTGTCCTTAATGCGTTGTGCTTCGTTGAGATAACGCTGCACGTTGTGGCTTAGAATATTGCAGGGTGACACGATGGGGACAGGAGAATGGGGCGTGAACCCATAGTTGGTGAAACCGCGTGTGACCGCTTCACGCGCGAATGCTTCCATAGTTGCGCGTCCGTCGCAGAACTCAGTGTGGGAATGGAATGTGTATCTTCGGCTGTCGCCTATTTCTTTAATGAAATCCATTAATATTCAAATTTACGTTTAATCTTGCCGCTGTCGATGCGTCGGATATAGATGAGAAACAGCATTGTTATTACAAAAGCTGCTGCAACGCCTGCCGACACAGCTATTCCGAGCGGCATGCCGATTCCCTCAGGACGCGGAGCAAAAAGAAGGTATGATACGCTGACTGCTGTCATGAACATGGCGGGGATCAGTGTGATGATGTAAGCGCGGTGTTTACGGGCAAGGTAAACGCTGACCGCCCATAAGGTAAATACCGCGAGGGTCTGATTGCTCCAGGCGAAGTAGCGCCACAGCACGTTGAAGTCGATCAACATGACAGCAAATGCAACGCCGAATATAGGGAGCGATATGGCAAGACGTTTCCAAAATTTTTTCTGGTCAAAGTGCATGAAGTCAGCGGCTATAAGCCGGGCACTACGCAAAGCCGTGTCTCCGGTGGTGATAGGTGCGGCAATGACACCTATTATGGCGAGAATACCGCCGAATGTGCCGAGCCAGTCGATAGAGAGGTCATGGACGAGAGATCCTGCCGTGTGACCTTCTGCCATGTAGTTGGCGAGTCCGTTATATCCTCCGGTAAAAGCGATCGCAGCTGCCGCCCATATAAGAGCTACAAACCCCTCTGCGACCATGGCGCCGTAAAAGATAGGACGTGCAAGACGTTCATTCTTCAGGCAGCGTACCATCATGGGTGATTGTGTGGCATGGAATCCGGATATAGCTCCGCAGGCAATCGACACAAACATCATGGGGAAAATGGGGTGAGTGGCAGCAGTTTCGCCTGGGTAACGGTTGTAAAGCCCTTCCGAGAGACCGTCGGGGATGGGATAATCGCCGAAAATAAGGACGCAGAGGATACCTAAAGCCATGAAAAGCAGCGCAAATCCAAAGACAGGATAAAAGTTACCGATGAGTTTGTCGATAGGCAGAAGTGTCGCCAATATATAATATAGGAATATGACTCCTATCCAGAAAAAGCGGTCAAGGCTTTCGGGAGTCATTCCGGCTATTAAATCAGCAGGAGTAAGAACAAACACGGCTCCTACAAGGACAAGCAGGAGTAGGGAGAAAGCTCTCATAACCTGTTTGATGCCTGACCCGAGTTCGTGTCCCACTACTTCGGGAAGAGAAACACCTCCGGCGCGCAGACTTATCATTGCCGAACAAAAGTCGTGGACTGCACCGGCGAAGATTGTGCCTAATACGATCCACAGGAATGCTGCCGGACCGAACATGATGCCCATAATGGCTCCGAAAATCGGTCCGAGACCTGCTATATTGAGAAATTGTATAAGAAATACTTTCCATGTAGGCAACGGCATGTAGTCAATATCGTCGCGGCGTGTATATGCGGGAGTGACACGCGACGGGTCAATGCCGAATACTTTTTCGGCTACAAGTCCATAAACGAAATATCCTCCGACGAGGATGACGAGAGAGATTAGAAATGTTGACATCGTGATAGGCTAATTATATACAAAGCCGGCAAGTACCGGTTTTAACGGTTTTCAAGTTTTATTATTTCGTTTGACAGTTCTTTCAGTCGGTCGTGGCTGTTTAATATCTCATCTTCGAGAGTGAGGATGTGTTCACTCGTCCTGATCGAGCGGTCGCCGGCGGCATACTGCGCGCGCAATGATGCAAGTTGTTTACGAGCCTCATCGACGGCTTTTTTCTGTTGCAGATACTGTCGCATGGCGATACGCGCCTCATTGTTGCGGAACTGCTCGACGCGGGTGTAGACTTTCCCTCCGGGGAGAGCGAACATGAACTGCTCGGCATCTCTCGCTCCCGACGGCAACAGTGTCGCAACACGTTCAAGCAGGTCGGAGTAATCGGCTCCCGGTTCCCAGGTAGATTTAATAGATGTCAATCGTGCCCGTGAGATGAGATCAGGATCATCGACGGGAACATTGATGCGCATGTCGGCAGGGATGAACAGATATATTGTCACCATATCCTCAATGCGGTTACGGTCGGTTGCCCACCATCCCACGCCTGTCATCTCGTCGATGGCAAGCATGTAGTCATCATAAGGGGAATTATAAGGCATTCCGAGATTTTGAGGCTGTAGGAAGTTGTTACCGTCCCGGCGGGAAATGAAGATGTCATATCCGCCGAGTGAATTTTCTCCGTTGTTGGCATAATATAATGTAATACCGTCAGGCATCAGAAACGGGAAGTTGGCGTCGCCACCTTCATTGAGCTGTTCGCTGAGCATTGTGGGCTGTTCCCATTCTCCGCCGTAAAGGGCGCTTGAGGTGCAGAGACGGAAGTTTTCGGCAGAATCCGGCATAGCCCATAGAATCTCGCGGCGGCTTTCAGGCTGATAGACAACGGTGGGTATTGCCGCGTCAAAATGGTCAGGAAGCATTGATGTAGGATTAAGCGTGCCGCTCGCCGATGACAGACGATAATGTGTAAAGAAATCATCGGCATCGACCAGTATGCTGTCAATTACTACAATCTTCTCGACACGATCGAGCATGTTGCGTGTGCGTTCGAGTTGTTCAACAATGTCTCCCGAGTTGTCAGGCAGAGTCTTTCGCCCTTTTTTCAGACCTTCACGATATGTGTCGAGCAACTCGTCAGCATCGTCAACACGGTATTCTCCGACTGCAATTTCCATAAGCGGTAACAATGCGTCATTATCTCCCTTCTTATGGGCGGTCTCGTAAGCTTTTATCGCGTCTCTGTTTCTGTCGAGCGCCATGTAACATTCACCCATTAACATGTTGACGGTAGGGTTTTTGGGCTCTTTGGCTTCAATTTTTTTTAGCGATGACAGAGCTGTCGTATAGTCACCGTCGACTATATTGCGCCGCACTTCGGCAAATGTCTGACCGACGGCTGCCGAGGCTATCCCTATGGTAAGAAAAACTAACAGAGGTCGTAGCATTTTTTTGTCCATTGAAAAAAACATTTACAAAGATAGTGAATTTTGAGAGGAAGTAGCTACTTTTGCATAAAATTTTTGAGCCGGAAGATGCCGGCAGACTGCAAGATGAAAAGAATTATAATGCTGACAATGGTGATTCTCGCCGTGTTGCCCCGGATAGTCGCCGGCGACATGAAGGTCAGCATACTGACATGTGGTCCCGGAAGTGATGTCTATGAACTGGAGGGACATACCGGGCTTAGATTTACCGATCGGGAGCGGGGTATCGACACGGTGGTTCACTGGGGTTTGTTTGATTTTAATTCGCCCAACTTTCTCTATCGTTTTGTAAAAGGCGAGACCGATTATAGTATCGGTGAATTACCCGCCGGTTATTTCTTGATGATGTATGACCGCGAGGGGCGTAGTGTCACGGAGCAGCAGCTCGATCTGACGCAATCAGAGTCAGAGCGTCTTTGGGAGCTCGTTGTTGACAATCTGCGTCCCGGCAATCGGATCTATCGTTATAATTATGTGAAAGACAACTGTGCCACGCGCCCGCTGCGGCTTTTAGAGCAGGCGTTGGGCGACACGCTTACATTTGCGCCGATGTCGAATGGTGATAGCGTGTCGACATTCCGCAGCGAGATGACCCGCTATCATCGTAATTATCCGTGGTATCAGTTTGGTATCGACCTTGCGCTCGGTTCGGGGCTTGATTATGAGATAACAGTCCGGGAAAAAGCGTTTGCTCCGGTGATGTTGCGGGATATGCTGGCGACAGCCACGTTCGGTGACCGTCGGATAGTCCGTCTGACGTCGGTACCGGTGGAGGGTGTCACGGGCGGAGTCGCTGCCGGACCTACGCCGTGGTTTCTGACGCCTGTCGCTGTCTCGGCTTTGATGCTGTTGATCACGCTTCTTGTCTCACTGAGAGACATGCGCCGTCGCCGAGTGACAAGATGGTTTGATTCAGTATTTTATGGGGTGATGGGTATTGCCGGACTATTGCTGACGTTTCTTATTTTCGTGTCGACTCATGAGGCTTCTTCACCCAACTGGCTTTATCTGTGGCTCAATCCCTTCTGTCTGGTTGTGACAATATTTATATGGTTAAAAAAACTCAACCGTGTGGTTTTCTGTTATCAAATTGCTAACTTTGTAGCGCTGATAATGCTTCTTATTGTCGCCGCTCTCGGTGTTCAAGTGCTTAATGCTGCTTTTATACTATTGATTGCGTGTGATTTAGTGCGGTCAGCCAACTATATTTATATTACCCGATGCGAAAGAATGAAAATAGATTGACCGGACGCGTGGCTCTTGCATTGCTCGCGTCTATGGTGACATTGACAATCTCGGCACAGATGCCTGCAAAGCGTCCGACGCTTGTTGTGGGGGTGATGGTCGACGGGTTGACGATGGATAACATCAATCTTCTTAAAGGATATTTCGGGGAGGGTGGTTTTAAACGCCTGCTTTCTGACGGTGTCACGATAACTGATGTCGATTATGGAACGGCTATGGATAATGCTGCCGCTACCGCCATGGTGTTTACCGGCGCCGAGGCAGCTGTAAATGGTATCGGTGCATCGGTCGTCTACGACCGAGAATCGCGCCGGACGATACCCGTATTCAATGATATAACGACAATCGGCAATTATACTGATGACACCGTGTCGCCGGCGGCTCTGCTCGTATCGTCATTAGGCGACGAGGTGAGAATGGATGCCGGCGGTCTTGGTTATGTCTATTCTGTGTCGCCTGACCAGTCTCAGTCGATTATCATGGCAGGACATGCCGGTAACAGTGCTTTTTGGATTAACGACGTTACGGGTAACTGGGCTACTACGACCTATTACAAGGATCCTCCCGGAGCGATGATTACGCGCAACCGCACAATGCCGTTGTCGCAACGACTCGACACTCTTGTGTGGACATCATCAATGCCGCTTGAGAATTATCCCGACCTCCCGTCCTATAAAAAGCATTATCAGCTGCGCAATACTTTTTCGCACAAGAATCCCGATCGCTATAAAGCGTTCAAGATATCGGCTCCGGTTAACCGCGAAGTCACGTCGATTGCTCTTGATTATATAAAGACGCTGTCGCTCGGAAAGCGTGACAATATGGACATGCTGAATCTGAACTACACTGTCACGCCGTATTTTTACAGCTCCGATCCTGACTCGCGCCTTGAGACAATGGACAGTTATATCAAGCTCGATCATGAGCTTGCCCGTCTTTTCTCGGCTATCGATACGTCAGGTCCCGGGATGAACAACACGCTGGTGTTTGTCACTGGTACGCCGCCCCCCTCACGCCGCCGCCGTGACGACGAGCGTTGGAACATACCCTACGGTGAGTTTTCGCCGCAGAGAGCGATATCGTTGCTGAATGTCTACCTGATAGCTAAGTATGGTAATGGAGAGTGGGTGACCGGTTACAACGATAATCAGATCTATCTTAACCATACGCTTATTAAAGAGCGCAACGAGGACTTGAAAAACTTGCGTGCCGAGGCAGCCGAGTTTATGAAGCTCGTGACAGGTGTGACCGATGCCTATTCACTTGATGATGTGGTAAACGGTACAGGCACGGCGAGTGACCCGGCTATTCGCCGTAACACGGTTCTCGCTACGTCGGGCGACGTGTTTTTTACCGTTGCTCCGGGCTGGGAGATCATAACTGACCTCGCTGCTGCAAAAAATGCCAAGTCAAAGAAACTGCCGACAATAATAACACACGTACCTACTACGACAGCGCCTGCATTCTTGCTGACGCCGCTCGTCAAGTCGGCGACTGTCGATACTCCTGTCGACGCCCGTGCCATTGCGCCCACAGTTGCGCGTCTGTTGCGCATAAGGTCGCCTAACGGAGCCTCTGTGCCACCCTTGAGACTCAAATGAACTGCGGGGTAGTAAAATAACCCTATAAATATTGGTCAATCAGGGGAATTCTCTGTAAAATTTTTGTATCTTTGCAAGATAAATCGGGATAAATCGCCCGGTTTCGCTTCTGGAACGATATTATCGCGGCATCCGTGCAGCGTTATTGATGTGGTTCCGTGATTAAATTTATATTTGGAAAAAATAAAAAGTAACAACATAATGTCTTTAAATTCACTTCTTAACAAACTCTTTGGGAACAAGTCACAACGAGACCTCAAAGAAATTCAGCCCATTGTTGACAAAATAAAATCAATGGGGCTGTCAATGAAGGAGCTTTCTAACGATGAGCTCCGCGACAACATAACCAAAGTCAGAAAAGACATCGCCGATGCAATTGCTGCCGACGAGACTGCAATCAGTGATCTCAAGCGCGATGTCGAGGAACTTCCCTTTGATCAGCGTCAGCCGATGTGGGATCAGATTGACAAGCATGAGAAAAATATCCTTGATATTCTTGAGGATAAGCTCAACGAGCATCTTCCCGTAGTGTTTGCCACTCTCCGCGAGACAGCGGCACGTTTTGCCGATAACGTGACGGTTGAGGTGACAGCAACGCAGATGGACCGCGACCTCGCTGCTTCAGGCAAGGATTTCGTTACCATTGAGGGAGATAAAGCTCTCTGGCACAACCACTGGATTGCCGGCGGTAATGAGATGACATGGGATATGGTACACTATGACGTACAGCTTATCGGTGGTATTGTTCTCCATCAGGGTAAAATCGCCGAGATGGCTACCGGTGAAGGTAAGACTCTCGTTGCTACGCTGCCGGTATTCCTTCGTTCTCTCTCGAAGCGCGGTGTGCATGTCGTTACTGTCAACGATTACCTCTCAAAGCGTGACTCGGAGTGGATGGGACCGCTTTATATGTTCCACGGCTCAACTGTTGACTGTATCGACAAGCATCGACCCAATACAGCCGAGCGCCGCGCAGCATATAATTGCGATATCACTTTCGGCACCAACAACGAGTTTGGTTTCGACTATCTGCGCGATAACATGGCTATGGCTCCCGGTGACATGGTTCAGCGCAAGCATTACTATGCTATTGTCGACGAGGTCGACTCGGTGCTTATCGATGATGCCCGTACACCTCTTATCATATCGGGTCCCGTGCCTAAAGGTGACGACCAGCTCTTCAACGAGTTCCGCTCCAATGTCGAGAAGGTGGTACTTGCCCAGCGCCGTCTCGTCACTCAGCTGTTAAGCGATGCCAAGATAAAATTGCAATCGGAGGATAACGAGGTTAAAAAAGAGGGCGCGTTATTGTTGTTCCGCGCGTTCAAGGGTCTTCCCAAGAATGGCGCGCTGATAAAGTTCCTCAGTCAGGAGGGTATGAAAAATATCCTTCTCAAGACCGAGGCTTACTACATGCAGGACAATAACCGAGAGATGCCTAAGGTTACCGACTCGTTATACTTTGTCATCGACGAGAAAAACCGCAGTGTGGAACTGACCGATAAGGGTATCGATGAGTTGACCGGTAAAAGTAATGATCCTCAGTTCTTTGTGCTTCCCGATATTGCATCGGAACTCTCCCGCCGAAAATTTCGTCGAAATTGTATTCGTCCGTATATGACGGCTCAACATTCA
>CAYTWG010000066.1:0-11169 GCA_964442005.1 uncultured Bacteroides sp.
GGACAAGTTCGAGGGCAACATTGAAGTCGAGACCTTTTTCCTGAACGAGATCAACGAGACGCTGGAGATTCAGAAGTGCGGCATGACCTTCGTTACAATGATAGATTTCATGGTTGATGCCGAGTTTCTTAAGCATGAGAATACCACCGATTCCGAGCAGATATTCCTGCTTGATACGGTTTTCCCAATCACCGCCATAAAGTGCGTGAGTTATTGAACGGTCATACTCGCTGTTGAGATCAAAATCAGTATCCATCAGATAAAGATTCATTCTACCGACATTAACACGCCAGATATGGCTATAGACTATACGACCGGGATAAGGTACTTCAAGTATCACGGGATGTCCGTTTTTGTCGACAACCTGCTCGATAGGGAGCTGGTTGAAGTTCTGGGGCTCGTAGTTGGCTATCTGCTGACCGTCAACTGAGAGGGTCTGTGTGAAGTAACCGTATCGGTATAGGAATCCGACAGCAGTCATGTCGATGCAGCTGTCTGATGCTTCCTTAATATAATCACCGGCAAGTACACCGAGACCTCCTGAATAGATCTTGAGTGCATTACACAGACCGTATTCCATCGAGAAGTAAGAGATCGTGGGGACATCGGTACGCATCGGTTTAGCCATGTATTCCTTGAATTTGGCATAGACGGCATTGATGCGACCCATCATGTCATTATCGTCGAGTATTTCCTGAAGACGTTCTGAGCTCAACATCTGAAGTTCCATTACCGGGTTTTCGCCGGTTGAACGCCAGAGGTCGGGGTTCAGATCGCGGAAGAGAGCTTTGGCTTCGCTGTTCCATACCCACCACAGGTTCTTGGCGAGTTCGTCAAGCGGTTTAAGTTTAGAGGGGAGTTCTGATTTCACAGTAACATCACGCCATGAGGGGGTGTTGGTGTTGCTTACTTGAAGTTTCATAATAAAGCTAATATTAATTATATTGTAATTATTTTCTTATGATTGACGTTTTGCAGCGTTGTCAAGCGCAGTTGCAAATGCGTCGATATAGTAGGTTATAAAATATTGCCAGTCAGCTTTGTCGGCTGTCTCCATTGCAGCGTCTCTGATGCGGGCAGCCTCGGCTTGGTCACAGTCAGTCAGATAGCGCAGTGCCGATGCTATCTCGTGACATACTTCATGATAGTTTGAGTCAGTGCGTTTTACAACTGTCGTTCCGCAACAGTCAAACCGATTGTCAAACGATGACAGAATCCACTGTCCGAATCCCGAAAGGGTTGTCGTCACCGTAGGCACGCCGAATGCGATACTCTCAAGTGGCGTATATCCCCACGGTTCATAATATGAAGGGAATACTGTTGCGTCCATACCGATAAGGATGTCGTAATACGGTTTCTCAAATATTCCGTCATTACCGTTCAGATAACAGGGGACATAGATGACCGTCATTTCGTTACCGTTGCCGGTATTAAATCCGAGCCCGTGGATGCGATTTATAATCGGGTCGGAGTCGGGATTATTGAGCCAGTGAGTTATGACCGGATCGACGAACCGGTTTGAGCGGTCATTCCCTGCAATCGACTCTATGAGATCAGCGCGTGGTTCGCGCGCCCATGCCGGAACCATGACAAATGCAAGCACACGGCGCTGTGTCTTCTCGTTGCGCAGTGTGGCAAGTGTATCGAGAAACAGGTCGATACCTTTGTTGCGGTATTCGCATCGTCCTGAAGTAGCGACTATAAACGTGTCATCATCGAAGTGAGTGCCGGTGAGTGCCGATGCTGTTTCAAGCATCCGGTGCCGGGCTTCGGCGCGTTGTTTTGCAAATTTTGTCTTTGTCGGGACGAAGTTTGGCTCGAAGCCGTTGGGCGTGACAACATGAGGACGTATTTCCAGAAGCTGCTCACACTCGATTGCTGTCACGTCGCTCACAGTTGTGAAGCAGTCGGCAGCATGTGCCGCCGCTTTTTCAAGTGAATGTTTTGACTGCATGTTGAGCTCTTCAGCCATCTGGTCGCCGTTATAACCTTTCATGTAATCATATAACGGCTTGTTGTTGCCGCATATACTGCGACCGATGCTCGTCGCGTGGGTCGTGAAGATGGTTGCGACTGTCGGCAGTTTCCATTTGACATAAAGGAGACCCATGCCGGTTGTCCATTCGTCAAAGTGAGCTATGACATTTTTCCCGGTGATATTTTTGTAATTGCAGATGCTCTCTATGACAAGCGCGGCTGCGTGGCTGAATGCACAGGCTTCGTCGTAGTCGCCGTAAGCATGTAGGGAGTCAACATGATAGAGGTCCCACATCTCGCCGTAGAATCTGTCTTTGACAGCATACATGCCGTCAAATTTGACAAGAATGACAATCGGCTTGCCGGGGATATCCCATCGCCCTACCCTTACGGAAACACCTTCGGGAAACATCGCTTTTGCGCGCCAGGGCTTTAATATTGTGTCAGATTCTATAAAATAAGGAGAGGGGTTTTCTTCAGTCCACACGTCGGGACCTATGAAAATGGTTTTATCTTTATATAATCTCTGGAGGGTCTTTGCCTTAGTGGAGAGGACTGTATAAATGCCTCCGATTTTATTGCAAACCTCCCAACTTGTTTCAAATAGTAAATCAACCTTTAAAGGGGTTCGGTTCATGTCAAATATATTTCGTTTTTTCAGGCTGCAAAGGTAGCGATTTTTTTTTAATTATCATAATTTTAGCAACTCTGCCTCTGATTCATCACCATAAAGAGTCATAAAAAAGCAGTAAAAACGTAAAATAATGACTTTTTAGGCGTGTTAACGCTGATTTGTCAGGGACAGTAATTGTCAATATGCATTTTTGTTACTAATTTTGTCAGATAAAGAGTATCGGATATATAGGATACTTGTAAATATAAGATTATAACTACTTACATAAATGAAAATCAATTTGAAAAATTTGTGTGTCGGAGCATGTGTTGCCGGGACAGTTGTCTTGGTCCCGACAGTCGCTTTGTCTCAGAGCGTGTCTGACAGTCGGTATGCATCATTTCCCGTCTATGACGGCAACGATCTCGGCGTGACGGTCGACAGCCGCGGTACTCATTTTGCATTATGGTCTCCCGAAGCCGATGCAGTAGTGGTAAATATTTATGATACAGACCGTAATAGTAAAGCGGTAAAGGTTCTTGACATGGTCAGGTCGGCAAACGGTACATGGCGTGTGTCGACTCCTGAAGTCCTGTTGGGGAAATTTTATACTTTTAATGTGAAACAAGCCGGCAAGTGGTTGAAAGAGACTCCCGGCGTGTGGGCAAAATCGGTCGGAGCCAATGGTGAGCGTGCGGCAATCATTGACCTGACATTGACCGATCCCGAAGGCTGGAGCGATGATCAAGGACCGGTTGTCAATAATATCAACGATGCGGTTATCTACGAGATGCATCACCGTGACTTTTCGGTGCATCCGTCAAGTGGCATAGTAAATAAAGGTAAATTCCTTGCGATTACCGAGAACGGTACCCACACCCCTACCGGCGAGTCAACCGGCATTGACCACCTTAAGGAACTCGGTGTGACACATGTTCACATTCTCCCCTCCTACGATTACAATAGTGTCGACGAGGTCAATCTGATGTCAAATCAGTATAACTGGGGTTACGACCCGCTGAATTATAATTCTCCGGAAGGCTCCTACTCGACTAATCCGTCTGACCCGTCGGCACGCGTTTCAGAAATGAAGTCTATGATAAAGGCATTTCATGACGCGGGTATCGGCGTGGTGATGGATGTCGTCTACAATCACACAGCCGATAACGATGACTCCAACTTCTCTCTTACGGCTCCGGGCTATTACTACCGTCATCGACCGGATGGAAGTTACAGCGATGCATCGGGTTGCGGTAACGAGACCGCCTCAGAGCGTCAGCAGATGCGTAACTTTATAGTCAACTCTGTAAAATATTGGGCAAAAGAGTATCATATTGACGGATTCCGTTTCGACCTAATGGCGATACACGATATAGAAACGATGAACGAGGTTGCTGCGGCGCTTAAGGAAATTAATCCGTCGATATTTGTCTACGGTGAGGGCTGGACAGCAGGCGACTCTCCCCTTCCGGTCGATCAACGTGCGTTGAAAGAGAATGTTTCCAAAATGAATGGTATCGCCGTGTTCAGCGATGATCTGCGCGATGCGGTCAAGGGTCATTACAGTGATGCGACCGACCGTGGTTTCGCCACCGGAAAACCCGGAAACGAGGAGACGGTTAAGATAGGTATCGTTGCTTCGACGGCTCATCCTCAGGTCGATTATAGCAAGGGCAACAACTCAAAGTTTGCTTACGCTTCATCACCCGGTCAGATAATCAACTATGTGTCATGTCATGATGACCTGACTCTGACCGATAAGCTTGCCAAATCGATGCCCGGCGCTTCGGTCGACGAGCGGCTTCGTGCGGCTAAACTTGCTCAGACTATTGTCTTTACATCGCAGGGTACACCCTTCATGTTTGCCGGCGAGGAAGTGTTCCGCGACAAAAAAGGTGTTCACAATTCATATAAGTCGTCCGACTCGATCAATGCCATCGACTGGAATCAGAAACACGTGTATGCCGACCAGTTCAACTACTATAAGGAGCTGATAAAGTTGCGTAAGGAGCATCCGGCGTTCCGTATGACTACTGCTGAAGATATAGCCGCCAATATCGTGTTTGACAAGACTGACGTGCCTAATCTGATCTCTTATTCAATCAAGAATCATGCTAACGGTGATCAGTGGAAAGAAATCAAACTCGTGTTTAACGGAGGCGACGATGCTCAGATTGTTAAAATCCCGAAAGGTGATTGGCTCGTAATAGCACGTGACGGACATCTTGAAGCCGCCGGTTTTGATACTGTCAAAGGCGGCAAACTTGAAGTCGCTTCCCGCTCGGCACTTATTCTTGCCAGAGAGAAATAAGTCACGGCACTCCCTGAAACATATTATGACCTGCGGCATGTTCTCATCGCTCTGCCGCAGGTCATTTTGCATAGCATTACGTGCTCAGTTTCAGTATGCCTTCTGATTTCGTCATTCGATTCATTATTTTCTGAAATTAAGTTGGTCAACGCAAAATTATTTGTAATTTTGTGACATGAACAAGGTTTATAAATCAAAAGTAGCGAAGTGGTATATATGGTTTTGCATAGGCATGACCATTGCATTATTCGGTTCAATATACCTATGTTATAAATCTACTTGGATTCTTCTGATAGATATTGTTTTAATGGGGATTGCGCTATTTATGATGTACGATATGCTTTTGCATACGGATTATACAATAAGTGGCGGAAAACTTCACATTAGATGCGGTTTCTTATTCCGGATGGATTTGCCCATTTCCAAAATTACCGAGATAACGCACAAGTCCACAATTCTTTCGTCTCCGGCATTATCATCAAAACGTATCGGGTTAAAATATGGTAGAAAGAATTGGGTATATGTTTCGCCCAAAAATCAAGAGGATTTTATCGCAACATTGAAATCGATTAATCCCGATATAAAAATCGGTTAATGTTTTAAATATTAACGCGATGCATCGCGTCCCTACAGGCGGGCAATCGATATGACGCCATCAATTCCGACGTGGCGGTTATTCCGGGGCGAGGTGGAAACGGGACATCCGCGCGATGACTTCGGGGTCAAATTCTTTTTTGAGGACGAGGACGCGGTCGATGTCGGCTTCACAGCCTACGTTGCCCTCGTCGATGCTGCGACGGTACCAGTAGATCGCTTCGTCGAGTTCGGCAATCGTGCGGTGGTTGCTTTCAAGACGGCGCGCCACGTCCCACATCGCCACCGGGTCACCGTTCTGTGCGCCCAGCAGTTCCACCTCCTTCATGCGCGGCATCAGCGGCGTGATGAAACGCTCCACCGCCTCGACAAACCGCATCAGCGAGCAGTGATAGGCGCATATCGCGCAGTGCTGCGACAGTATTCGCCTGATGTTGGCGACCCCCTCGGTTGAGAACTCGCGGCAGCATCTTACCGACAGCGGCAGCGTCTCGCCGTTGCTGTTGGCAATCTCTTTTATCTCAACAGTTTCCGGCTGTTTCATTACGGGAGCGGCAGGGCGCGGTTTTGGCTGTCGTGGCACGGCACGGCGACGGCGGTCGATACGTGTGCGGTAGGTCTTGAACTCTTTAGCGACGGCAGGGTCGGAGATATAACCGGCAACCGAATCGGCGTCGCCCGTTTCGGCAAACTGTTTCACGGCATTGATAAGGTTAACGAGTCCCTCGGCGTCGAGCGCTTCCACGGTTTTGAAATCGAGTCGGAAATTAGTCAGCTGTTTCATAGACAATAATGATTTTTTCGCGCAAAATTACAGCCACACCGTCCCCGCAATTGTCCATCATGTCACTTTCAATTCCCCTCCAGTAGGGACGCGATGCATCGCGTTAATAACCGCGATGCTGTGCCAAATGCAGGTAAATAATATTCAGGTGCAATGGGGCATTTCCATAAGGTAAAAACGTGAAGGAGTCGTGAAAATGGAGTGAAATTGGGATGATAAAAGTTGGTGGTGTCAAATAAAAGTCGTAACTTTGTGGTCGCTTTTTGGCATCCCGTGTGATGGGAAATTAAGGAGCATTAGAGAATCACTTAATTTTGAGTAACACAATTAAAACAAAACAAATGAAAGTATTTGAACTGACAGCCGAACCCCGCGAGGATCTCGGCAAGAAAGCTGCAAAGGCTCTCCGCAGCGAAGGTAAAATTCCCGTAGTCCTCAATGGTGGCGAAGTTTTTGAACTCCCTTACAAAGGAGAACTCAAGGCTGGCGAAAAGATCGTAGAAATCGGTGACAACAAAGCAATGATCACTACTGATCTTACTGTAACAAACGATGCAGTGCGCAAGCTCATCTATACCCCCGACATCTATGCAGTAGAGCTCTCATTCAACGGTCAGAAGAAAATGGCGGTTCTTAAGGAAATCCAGTTCCACCCTGTAAAGGATTCTATCCTCCACATGGACTTCCTTGAAGTAAACGACACCAAGCCCGTCGTAATGGAAGTGCCTGTTAAACTTGAAGGTCACGCCGAAGGTGTTAAAGCCGGTGGTAAGCTGACTCTCTCAATGAAGAAACTCAAGGTTAAAGCTATCTATACTGCAATTCCCGAGCGCGTTGTCATCAATGTTGACCACCTCGGTCTCGGCAAGACTCTTCAGATCGGCGACCTCCACTTCGAGGGTCTCGAACTCGTAAATGCCAAGAATGCTGTCGTATGTGCCGTTCAGCTCACTCGTGCTGCTCGTGGTGCTCAGGCTGCTGCAGGTAAATAATCAGACTGCCGATGAAGTATCTTATTGTTGGGTTAGGTAACATCGGTGACGAATATCGTGATACCCGCCACAACATAGGTTTTAAAATATTGGATGCTTTTGCCGAAGCATCCAATATTTCTTTTAAGACCGAGCGTTATGGCGATGTTGCCTATGCGAGAGT
Organism: uncultured Bacteroides sp.; assembly: GCA_964442005.1. Lineage (GTDB taxonomy): Bacteria > Bacteroidota > Bacteroidia > Bacteroidales > Muribaculaceae > JAAVFS01. The sequence continues at coordinate 7,435 of CAYTWG010000066.1, forward strand.
GAAGAATAAGCAGTTGGTATTGCTTAAACCGTCCACATATATGAATCTGAGCGGTAATGCGGTCAGATATTGGGCGTCAAAGGAGAATATTCCCGTTGACCATATTCTCGTGCTGGTCGATGATATTGCCCTACCCTTCGGAGCTATTCGCATCAAGCCGTCGGGCAGTGATGCGGGACATAACGGACTGAAGAATATAGCCCAGATGCTCGGAACAAATGCCTATCCGCGTCTGCGATTCGGTATCGGCAATGATTTTCCCCGCGGCTGTCAGGTCGACTATGTGCTCGGGCATTTTACTCCGGAGCAGAAAGCCGAGATGCCTGCGAGAATCGATCTTGCTGTCGACGCGATGAAAACGTTCTGTCTCGCCGGAATACAGGTGGCGATGAACTCATATAACAATAAATAGCGGGCGTACACCGATGGCTAAGGAGGAAGAAAGAATAGATAAGTGGCTGTGGGCTATGAGAATTTTCAAGACCCGCACGATCGCTACGGATTCATGCAAGAAAGGGCGTGTGTCAGTCGGAGGCGGTGACGGCGTCATTGTCAAACCGTCGCGTACGATCAAAGTCGGCGATATAGTCAATGTCAGGAAACCGCCGGTCACCTACACGTTCAGAGTGAAGGCACTGACTGAGAACCGTCTCGGCGCGAAACTCGTGCCTGATTACATGGAGAATATCACTCCACAGTCACAGTATGACCTGCTTGAGATTGTAAAAATCAACGGTTTCATCGACCGGCGCAAGGGGCTCGGTCGTCCTACCAAGAAGGAGGGACGCGAGTTGCAGCGTTTTACCGACGAGGCTATGGACTCGATGGGATGGGATTTTGATTTTGATGAAGAGGATTTTGACGATTGAATTTTTAGGATCCGGAAAACTAAGTGCCAATGAAACCGATAAAAGTTTATTCAGCTGATGACAAGATACTTGAGCTGATTGCTGATGATTATAACGTGCTCCCGCTCCTGAGCCGATTTTCTATCCCGCTCGGGTTTGATGACAAGACGATACAGGATATATGTCACGACAACAACATTGATGTCAATGTATTCCTGTTGATTGTCAACTACATAATGTCAGGAACAATAACGATCGACGCTATAAAACACGTATCGGCGGTAGATATTGTCGATTTCCTGCACAATTCGCATGAGTATTTTTTAAGTTACAAGTTTCCGCATATCAAGCAGAACCTTATAGCCGCCCTCGACCGTGACCATAGCGATATCAATCCAGCCATCATCGACTTCTTTGACTCGTTTGTGAAACATGTCGAACAACATTTTGACTATGAGGAGACCGTGGTGTTTCCTTATATTTATGCGCTTTCAAAGGGGCAGAAATGTGATTACAGCATTGATGTTTTCAAGCACCATCATGATGTGGTGAGCGAGAGTCTGACCGAACTGAAAAATATCATCCTCCGTTATTACACGACGTCGATACCCAATCGAATGTATGACGTGCTTGTCGACTTATATAACTGTGAGGAGGATCTCGAGAGCCATAACAATATTGAGAACCGCGTATTAATTCCTATGGTTGCCGCCATGGAACAGCTAAAACAATGAGCCGATGAGACAGATCACAGCATCGGTTATCACCCACTCGACTTTGTTATATAACGGTCTCAGTTCACTTCTGCGCAAGACCAAGGAATTGTCGTTGACGTTTATCCCGGCGGATAGTACCGAAACTATAGTGGAACTGATTGACAATGACGATATTAATGTCGTGTTTGTCGATTCTTCCAACATGTCGCTCAGCGACGTGGAGATGCTTAGAAACCGATGTGGCGACAAGGTCAAGCTCGTGGAGATACAGACTTGTGTGACCCTACCGGGGTATCAGCGGCTCTTTGACGTCTCCGTGTCGATATATGAAAGTGCCGAAGGTATTATAAACAAGGTGGCAGGGCTGTTTTCCGAGCCTGTTGACGGTGAGCATCGGAATGAACTGACCGCGCGAGAAAAAGAGATTGTCAAAGGTGTAGTAATGGGGCTGTCAAACAAAGAAATTGCATCAGAAATGAATATCTCGACGCATACAGTGATGACTCACCGACGCAACATCGCATCAAAATTGCAGATACATTCGCCTGCCGGTCTGACAATATATGCCATAGCAAGGAAACTCGTGCAGCTCAATGAGGTTGCCAAATAGGAAGTCAGATTTTTATTTCAGATTGTTAAGCCGGAAAAATTCTTCACGGAGAGCCTGATCTTCGGCAAATACTCCGGCATATTCTATTGTTGCGGTGGAGGAATCCTGCTTCTCTACCCCACGCATTTTCATGCATAGATGTTCGGCGGTGCAGGTAACGATAACTCCCTTAGGTCTTAAAAATTTAAATACCGTGTTACAGATTTCGGCTGTCAGTCGTTCCTGAACCTGGAGCCGGCGTGCAAATACGTTGACAATGCGGGCGAGCTTGCTTAGCCCGATGATCTTGCCGTCAGGGATGTATCCGATAGATACTTTTCCAAAGAACGGAAGAATGTGGTGCTCGCAGAATGAATAAAATTCTATGTCCCGCACTATAACCATCTGTGAACCGTCATGCTCGAATATTGCGTGATTCATCACTTCCTCGGCATTGGAACGGTAGCCGCTCGTAGCAAAATACAATGCCTTTGCCGCGCGTAAAGGCGTTTTTACAAGCCCCTCGCGTGACACATCCTCTCCGATGAGTCCGATGATGGACTGAAAGTGCCGCGCAATTTCTGCAATTTTCTCGTCATCAGTCATTTGATCAGTTTTTGTAGAGATAGACATAATCAATTACTTAAACAGATTAATACGGTCGTGCACCACTCGGATTTCACGAGCGAAAGACGGAAATTGCTTTTTTATCTCATCAGCAGCAGCCTCAGCTTCAGACAACGTGGTGAAATCGCCGACCTTAAGTCGCCAATAAGGACTGTTATAGGTCACGTAAGTGGAATATTGCGGAAAAGCAGCCGATAGGGAGCGCTCTTTTGAGCGAGCTTCGTTTTTTGACGTTCGCGGGTTGTTGTCGGAGAATACCTGCACTCTGTATCCGGCGGTTTTGCCTGTCTGTCGGGCGGGTTGCTGAGTTTCCGATTGTGTTGTCTCTCCGACCTGTTGCAATCCTCCGGCGACAGTGCTGAGCCGCATGTTGAGTTTCTCGGGCTGGATGACAGTTATGGAGGTGCTGTCATTGAGCTCGTCGGCTATCGTCGGCATACCGTCGGCTGACAGTTCGCCGGATAGTGTCATGAGGCATATCACCGAAAAAAGTGTCTTGAGACAAGTCATTGAAACAATCGTGATTAGGTTGAAATGTGAAATGATTAATGACTTGCGCGGCAGCGCGGTTGGCTACGGTTGCCGCGCAAGTCATAAATTTCGTTAAACGTTTTTATCAAAATGCGTTTACGATTCCCATGAATGATTCAGCCTGGAGAGCTGCACCACCGATGAGACCGCCGTCAACGTTGGGTTTAGCAAAGAGAGCGGCTGCGTTAGAGGGCTTGCAGCTACCACCGTAGAGGATAGAAGTGTTGTCAGCAACTTCCTCACCGTATTTCTTGGCGATGACGCTGCGGATAAACGCATGCATTTCCTCAGCCTGGTCGTCGGTTGCAGTCTTGCCGGTACCGATAGCCCAAACGGGTTCGTAAGCAAGGATGATCTTGCCGAAGTCCTCAGCAGAGAGGTGGAAGAGAGCGCTTTCGATCTGCTCTTTCACAACGTCGAAATA
>CAYTWG010000067.1:0-10909 GCA_964442005.1 uncultured Bacteroides sp.
TGGCATCCCCTCGCGAGGAGAGTGAGGATTGTTAATCTGATAGAAACCTCTAAAATTGTGCGTTTCTATTTGGATTATTCATAAAATGCCGGAATTAAAACGCCGGACACGTATGATGGGGCGGTGTCCGGCGTAGTGTGCTGTGCGGGATGTTTATCAGTGGGATTATTCTTTTGTGCCGTAGGCGAGGTCTCCGGCGTCTCCGAGTCCCGGGATAATGTATGAGTGAGCGTTGATCTCGTCATCGATAGCTCCGACCCACACGGTTGTATTGCTTGACGGGAATGTCGACTTGATATAGTCGATAGCCTGACGCGATGCGATGACTGACGCTACGTGTACATGTGCGGGTGTACCTTTGGTGAGGAGGGCGCGATAGCTGAGTTCCATTGATGCGCCTGTTGCAAGCATGGGATCAGCGAGTATCAGTGTCTTGCCGTCGAGACATGGTGATGCGAGATATTCGATGCAGATATCGAAGTTCTCTTTTTCTTTGTATTTGCGGTAGGCTGATACAAATGCGTTCTCAGCTCCGTCAAAGTAGTTGAGGAATCCTTGATGGAATGGCACCCCGGCGCGGAATATCGTGCCGAGCACGATAGCGTCATCGATAACATTGCAATGAGCAGTGGCAAGAGGTGTTGTAACGTCGATTTTCTTGTAGCGCAGGGTGCGGCTGATTTCGAAAGCCATTATCTCGCCTATGCGCTCGAGGTTGCGACGAAACCGCAGACGGTCTTTCTGAATAGTTACATCGCGCAGTTCCATCATGTACTGGCTGATGAGGGAGTTGTACTCGTCAAAATTTACTATTTTCATGTCGGTATATTGTTTGTTTGATATTGTCGTGTCGTGTCGGGGATTCCCACGAGGTAAAGTTAATGCTTTTTGACCTAACAACAATCAAATGAGGTAAATTTGTTGTGTGGCGATGGGTTAAAACGGGTTATTTTATGCAAAGATAGCCGCTGTTTCAATAATTTGCGCTAAATTTGCACTTTTAATAGGAAACGATAAAAAGATAATCGAACATTATGAATATACTTGAACTTAGCGAGCAAGAGATTGTGAGGCGCGGGTCGCTTGACGAAATGCGCCGTATGGGGATTGATCCATATCCTGCTGCCGAATATAAGGTGACGGGTTATACTGACGAGATCAAAGAAACTTTTTCAGACGAAGCTCCTCAGCGCGAGGTGTCGGTTGCGGGTCGTATCATGGGACGTCGTATCATGGGCAAGGCGTCGTTTATGGAACTTCAGGATTCGCGCGGTCGCATTCAGATCTATGTGAACCGTGACGAGATATGCCCCGGAGAAGATAAGGACCTTTACAACGTGGTTTTCAAGAAACTGCTTGATATTGGTGATTTCGTTGGTGTGGAGGGATATGTATTCCGTACCCAGACAGGCGAGATCTCGATCCATGCCCGTAAACTGACAGTGCTGAGCAAGTCATTGCGTCCGCTCCCTATCGTCAAAGTCAAGGACGGTGTCACATACGATGCTTTTGATGATCCTGAGTTGCGTTATCGTCGCCGTTATGTTGACCTGGTGGTTAACGACGGAGTGAAAGATATATTTGTAAAGCGCACGAAGGTCTACAACACGATGCGCCAGTATTTCAACGAGCACGGCTACATGGAGGTGGAGACTCCTATCCTCCAGTCGATACCGGGTGGAGCGTCGGCACGTCCGTTCATCACGCACCATAACGCTCTTGACATTCCGCTTTACTTGCGTATCGCTGACGAATTGTATCTGAAACGTCTTATCGTGGGCGGATTTGAAGGAGTATATGAATTTTCCAAGAATTTCCGTAACGAGGGTATGGACCGCACCCACAATCCCGAGTTTACATGTATGGAGATTTATGTTTCCTACAAAGACTATAACTGGATGATGGACTTCACGGAAAAGATGCTTGAAAGAATATGTCTTGAGGTCAACGGTTCTACCGAGGTCAAGGTCGGTGACAATGTGATCAGCTTCAAGGCACCTTTCCGTCGTGTCACTATGATAGATGCTATCAAAGAGTTTACCGGCATAGATATCTCCGGCATGGGTGAGGACGAGCTCCGCGACGTGTGCCGTCGTCTCGATATTGAGGTTGACCCGTCAATGGGTAAGGGTAAACTTATAGATGAAATATTCGGTGAAAAGTGCGAAGGCAATTACATCCAGCCGACGTTTATAATCGACTATCCTATTGAAATGTCGCCTCTTACAAAGCGTCATCGCAATAATCCTGAACTTACCGAGCGCTTCGAGTTGATGGTCAACGGTAAGGAACTTGCCAACGCGTACTCTGAACTTAACGACCCGATTGACCAGTACGAGCGTTTTGTCGAGCAGATGCGTCTCAGCGAGAAGGGCGATGACGAGGCTATGATTATCGATGGAGACTTTATAAGAGCTCTTGAATATGGTATGCCTCCCACATCAGGTATGGGTATCGGCATGGACCGTCTGGTAATGCTTATGACCGGTCAGACCACAATTCAGGAAGTGCTTCTGTTCCCGCAGATGCGTCCCGAGAAGGTTCAGAAGCGGGATAAGGAGGATGCTTATGTTGCAGTAGGAGTTCCCGCCGAGTGGGTCGCTCCGTTGCAGAAAGCCGGTATACTGACAGTCGAGATGCTTGGCGCGGCAACAGCCGGTAAGCTCCATCAGGATCTGTGCGGCATCAATAAAAAGTATAAACTTGAGTTGAAGAATCCTACGGTCGATGTAGTAGCCGAGTGGATTGAACGCAGTAAATAATGTTTAAATAACAAATTACATAAATGGGAATCCACGTCCGGGATTCCCATTTATGTAATTTTTTGTTTCCTAACCTATGATTACCGGATTGAAATCCAACTATCCGGCAGTATAATTTGTTGAGATTATATATAATGCCGGTCACCCGTTTTCCGGTTTTTACTGTAAAAAATAGTAACACTATGATTTTCCCTGAGAATATAGCCGTTATGGGCGGCGGAAGTTGGGCAACGGCTCTCGCCAAGTTGCTCATGAACAATTGCGAGACAATCACGTGGTACATGCGTCGCCGAGATCGCATAGACGATTTCAAAAAACTGCGTCACAATCCTGCCTATCTGACTGATGTCAAGTTTGATGTTGAACGTATAAATTTTACCGATGACATCAATGAGGCATGCCGCGTCGCCGACGCGCTACTTCTTGTTATGCCCTCGCCATATTTCAAGGACCATGTCGATAAAATCAATGTAGACATATCGGAAAAATACATCATAAATGCTGTTAAAGGCATCGTGCCGGGGGATAATAAGCTCGTGACCGACTACATGGCTGACCGGTTTGGTTGCCGTCATGACAAGATGCTTGTCGTGAGCGGACCATGCCATGCCGAGGAGGTTGCGCTCGACCGTCCGTCGTATCTGACGGTAGGGTGTGTTGATGCTGAAGCCGGTGAACTGTTTGCCCGATATCTTCAGGGACGCAATGCCCACACTATACTGTCGGGAGATGTCGACGGCATAGAGTATGCCGGGGTACTTAAGAATATATATGCCATAGCCGCAGGAATCGTTCACGGCATGAAGCGGGGCGACAACTTTCTTGCGATGCTTGTGTCAAACGCTATCCGCGAGATGGCTCGATTTCTTGATGCTGTCAACAGTCACAAACGCGAGATATGCGACTCGGTGTATCTCGGAGACTTGCTCGTTACGGCTTACTCGCGTTTCAGCCGTAACCACAATTTCGGGTCTATGATAGGGAAGGGCTACTCTGTAAAATCGGCACGAATGGAGATGGAACAGACTGCCGAGGGGTATTATGGTGCAAAATGTATTACTGAAATCAACAATCGCTACAACGTAGAGATGCCAATTCTTGATGCCGTTTTTGACATCCTTTACCGCGGCGTGTCACCGGAGTTTGCGATCGGTCGTCTTGGCGAGTCGTTCAGATGACGCGTAGCGGCATTATTTCTCTTTGAAAGCTGTCGGCGACATGCCGGTAAGATGCTTGAAATATTTCCCGAACGCTGACTGGTTGGAAAAATTGAGACGGTAGGCGACCTGTTGTATGTTTTCTCCGGAAAAACGGAGAAGATTTTTCGCCGCCATGATGACGTAGCCGTCAATCCAGTCAGTGGCTGACCGTCCCGTAGCCTCTTTTACAATCAGCGACAGGTATTTGGGCGAAATAAAAAGTTTACCGGCGTAGAACGCTACGGAGCGTTCGTGGGTATGGTGCTCGATGAGCAATTTAAAGAAATCTTTCACGTAGTTGCCTTTGCGATTTTTTGCAGGCAGCTCTGTCTCCGGTCCGTAATACTGACGCGAAATGATGATAAGCTGATAGAGTATTGCTGCAATGATGTTGCGGGCGATGTTCTGGGAGCATGATGCTTCGATCTCAGAGGCATTATCGGAGCAGTTGGAAGCATTGAGATGCAGCAGTTCGAAGTACCGGCGCATGTGCTCGACCTGCCGGTCACTGAGTTGTATTATGCCATTGTTATTTATGGCGTGGTTGATTCCGAGAGCCGTCAGATCAAAATTTATGCTTTTTATAAAGGTGGAAGACAGGAAAAGAGTGAATACTTCCAGGTTTTTTGTCGTGTAAGACATTGGCTCGAGGACACGTTCCGGAGGTAGGATAAGGAGAGTGCCCGGGGTGACGGTATAATTGTTAAAGTTAACTGTCACTTCTGATTCACCTTTAAGAAAAAGGATAAACGTAACACCGTCAAATCTGACAACTTCCTGACGTGAATGAGAAAATTCTTCCTCAAATTTAATGTGAGAAAAAATATATTCGTTACCGAGCCGGCTGTAAGTGTCGGATATGTTGCCTATTCCTGAAAGATTATTTAAGTCAAGGTCTATTACCATAGTCTGTGTTGGTGGAGAGAGGAATGTTGATTGTGTTATTGTGGTCACAAAATTAGTAAAAAATCCCAGGATATAATACCGTTTTGTAGAAAAATAGGAAAAAACCGACAACGGGCGGACTTAACTTTTGACAATAGAATAAGCTGACCGATAGATTGGTTCCCAATTTTCCGGACGAGAAATTTTTTAATTGACGAATAGAAAAAAATTGTAACTTTGCAATGCAATTCATATAAAGTTGCATCAGAATGAAGTTAAACACAGGTATAATAACACCGCGCCCTCTTGTCATGAACTGGGGCTATCTTGAAAGCTGGAAAAGTACGGCATGCGCCTGATTCACCCGCGGGAGTAGCCGTTGTCGGTCGTGTTCCGCTCCGTGTTCCACCAGTCGGTGGTCACGATACTAAGATTCCAGTAATAAAAATCTAAAATTTACAATACCGTATCATTTTATGAACAATCATCGATTGCTCACAGGGTTGCTTTTGGCAGTCCTGTTGAGCGGAGCTGCGTGCTCGTACGCTCAGTCGGTAATCACTCTTGAAGAAATCTTTGAGATAGCCGATGCCGAGAGCTCGCAACTCCGACCGTCAATTACCGCTGTTGAAGAGTCACAGCGCGAGATAAGCGTGGCACGCAGCGGGCGTCTGCCCGACATCAACGCGACACTGTCGTTTAGCTATCTGGGTGACGGATTCACTACGGCGCGTGACCTTGGTGACCGCCAGAAAGCTCCGATACCTCATTTCGGCAATGGACTGTCGGTAAGTGTCAGTCAGCCGGTCTATACAGGCGGTGCCGTCAGCAATGCTATCGAGCTTGCACATCTCAAGTCGGCAGCCGCACGTTATGCCGCCGATTTCAACCGCGATAACATAAGATTTACCATAACGGGCTTCTATCTCGATCTGTACAAGTACTCCAATCTGCGCCGTGTTGTCGAGGGTAATATAGAAGCAGCCCGACTGGTACTCGATGAGATGCGTGCAAGTCATGAACAGGGTACCGCGCTTCTCAACGATATCACCCGTTACGAACTGCTTGTTTCCAATCTTGATCTTGAACTTCTGAGAATCAACAATACGCTCAACATTATTAACACCAACCTGGTGACTACAGCCGGGCTTCCCGCCGGGACGGTTGTGATGCCTGACTCGACGATACTGTCACGCAGTCTGCCACGAGCCGACGAGGAGTGGTGGCAGCAGGAAGCTGAAAACAATTCTCCGTCGCTTGCGCTTGCCCGCTCCGGAGTCGAGATAAGCCGGAAAGCCGAAATGATAGTCAAGTCTGAGCGACTACCCAAGATAGGGCTTCAAGCCGGATGGAATATAGACGGACCGATACTCGTGGAGGTGCCGCCAATCAACCGAAATCTCAGCTATTGGTATGTCGGTGTGGGGGTAAACTACAATATATCGTCGCTTTACAAGAACAACAAGTCGATAGCCAAAAGCCGTTTGGCAACGCGCCGTGCCGGTGAGGAACTCGCTGCCACCCGTGAGAACGTCGCTCTTGCGGTAAACGCTGACTATGTGCGCTATCTTGAAGCCTACGAAGAGCTGAAAACGCGCTGTAAAGGAGTAGAACTTGCCGAACGCAACTATCACACTACGTCGACCCGTTACTCAGCCGACATGGCTCTTATCACCGACATGCTCGACGCGGCAAACTCGCGTCTTGATGCCGAGGTGCAGCTTGTCAATGCACGTATTAACATTATCTACTATTATTACAAATTATTATTCACAACCGGAAAGATATGAAACACCGTAGCAAGAAAGTATTATCATATATCATCACAATCGCAGTCATAGCCGTAGCCGGCGTATGGGTCGGCAGTAAATTTTATCATGGAGTTAACATCGAGTTTACCGACAATGCCTGTGTGGAGCGACAGATAGTCCCTATCAACAGTCGTGTACAGGGATATATAAAGGAGATACGTTTCAAAGAGTTCCAGTCGGTAAAGAAGGGTGACACTCTCGTCGTAATCGATGATGCCGACATGCGTCTTAACGTTGCCCGTGCCCGTGCCGACTATCAGAACGCTGTCGCGGGGCGAAGCGTAGCCGACCGTTCGGTCGCATCGGCATCGGCTGATGTCGCAGTAAGAGAGGCTTCAATTACTGAGGCTAAGGTGCTTATGGAGATGGCTGAGACCGACCTGAACCGCTATCGCAAACTGCTTGCGGAGGACGCGGTCACGCGTCAGCAATATGACGGAGTCCTGACCGATTACGAGGCAAAGAAAGCCCGATACGAGATGCTTGTCCGCCAGCGGTCGGCAACATCATCGATGGTCGAGCTCAACCGTCAGCGCATCTCACAGTCGGAAGCCGGAATAGAGCTGGCGAGGGCACTTCTTGAAACAGCGGAACTTAATCTGAGCTATACGGTAATTTTAGCACCTTGTGACGGCTTTACGTCGCGCAAGGAGATACAGGAAGGACAGCTCGTGCAGCCGGGACAGACATTGCTCGACATTGTCGACTCCGGCGAGGTGTGGGTCGCTGCAAACTATAAAGAGACACAGCTGAAGCATATAGCTCTCGGTTCACAAGTGAAGATAATCGTTGACGCTATCCCGGGGGTGACGTTTAACGGCGAGGTCGCTGCGATTTCAACTGCTACCGGAGCCTCTCTGTCGCTACTGCCTCAGGACAATTCTGCGGGTAATTTCGTGAAAGTGCGTCAGCGTGTGCCGGTGCGCATAGAGTTTACATCAGACAATAGCCCCGAGGATCTTGCGCGTCTCGGAGCCGGAATGAATGTCGAATGTAGTGTGAAATATTGATATGGGTGAGTGGCATGCTCCTCAGGGACCGTTCGATATACCTGATGTCCCTGACTTTGTCCCGCGCCGGCTTAAGCCCTATCTGTTTATCATCTTGGTGCTGATAGTGCAGTTCTCGGGAGGACTGTATCTTGCCGCCGTTTCTGACATGGTCGGTACGATGGCGCTGATGCAGGAAGATATACTGATGGCGGGCTATGCCTCGCTTGTCGGACTTGCGATTAATTTTGCCGTCATGTTCCGCGTGAAGTTCCGTTTCTCGACACGCACCCAGTTGCTTGTGTCGGGTACGGTGCTTATCGCCGCCAATCTGATATGTGCTTACACGACATGTGTGCCGTTGCTCGTGGTAACCTGTTTTGTCGCCGGATGGTTCAGAATGCAAGCTACCCTTGCCTGTAACTCGACGATACAGTTGTGGCTCACTCCGGTACGCGATATGGCTGTATTTTTCTGCTATGTATATATTGTTGTAGATAGTGTGATACAGCTTAGCGGCATTGCGACAATCTATGCGGCTTTCCATCTTGAGTGGGAATACATGCACTGGATAATGATCGGGCTGCTCGCTCTGATGATGTTGCTGGTACTGATTTTCATAAAACCGGTGCGCGGTCCGATGTTTATACCTTTGCTCGGTATTGACTGGATAGGTGGTGCGTTGTGGGCTGTGTTTATGTTGTGCTTCACATTCATCTGTGTCTATGGCAACTATTATGACTGGTGGGATGCTGCCGAGATAAGAGGCGCGGCACTGACCGGAGTCGCCTGTCTTGCTATCAATCTGTGGCGTGCATCGTTTCTGCATCATCCCTATATCTCGTTCCGTGCGATGAAAAACCGTAATGTCATAAGGGCGACGGTGATCTATCTCGTGTTTTTCACGTTGTTGGCGACAGAACATGTATTCGAGCACAGTTATGCTGCCAATGTTCTCGGATTTGACGAGACCAATCTGATAGACCTTAACTGGTACGTGTTTGTCGGTATCATAGTTGGCTGCGGGTTTACATATTTTACGTTTGCGTTGCGTAAATGGCGCTATAAGACTATGACTGCGATAGGATTTGCGCTTGCGGGTGTTTATCTTGCATATTTTTATTTCTTGATAGACTATAATGTCGAGAAGGAGATGCTGTTTATTCCGCTGTTTTGCAGGGGTGCGGCATCGGTCTTGATTTCGATAGTGTATCTGACATCGATTGTTCAGAGCGGACTGCCGTTTCAGGTATTTCCTCAGGCTCTTACGATCAACGGTTTTACCGGAGCCGTGATGAGTGCGACTCTCGGACCTGCCCTGATCGGAGAATTTCTGCGGCACACAATGGCTAAGAACGCGGCACTGATAAGCGCGCGACTGACCGACGTTAATGTCGACGCAGTGTATCAGCCGTTGGGACAGCTCTATGGAGCAACACAGGTACAGGCTCTCGTGGTGTCTATGAAGGAAATCTACGGCTGGTTGCTGATTGTCGCAATTGTGTCACTGACAGGTGTACTGCTCAGTTACGGACCGGCACGTCCGGCAGCGATATTCCCCAAATGGAGCACTGTGAGACGCATCTTGAGACATACGGTGCGTTCGGTTTCCGCCGGAAAGTCCGGAAAGGACTATACCGGTAAGCCGGAGATCGGGTAGGGATGCCGATATCGGATCATTATGGTTGAATACGTAAAAACGGCGGCACTGACTGATTCTCCGCTTGGAGAGAGCCGGTGCCGCCGATAATCAAGGTTATTATCGTGCTATTTTGTCGCGTTATTTGATGTTGTTTTTAAGAGCGCGTTTGAACTCGTTGAGCAACGGGAGGAAATGGGCAAATGTTGAGTTGCCGGGATACTGTTTCAACACGTGGTGCATCAGTCTGATGCCGACAACGAGCTGGCGTGCATTATTCTTACTGAGGTTTTCTTTCTCTTCCGCAAGTTTTGCGAGAGCATTCAAGTCATGGTGTGATTCTAAATCAAAGTCCATCACATCCTCATTTTTACCGTCCACTGTTTCAGTAATATTGAAATTATAGTGGCGTTTTACTTTGTTTGTTTCCATAATATATAGTGTGTTTTTAGTTTGTAATCTGCAATTAAAACACTCTTGCGGTGCCATTAGTTTAAACGGTTGGCAATCTTTAACGTTAGTTTTGAATTGATGAAATGATATCCGGGATGCAAGGTTAATTTCTCCCTACGACAGGATTCGTGAAAATTATTGAAATTTTTCCTTAATAAATGATGGAAATGTCGAAAAACCTGTGTACCTTTGTCAGGTAAAATATATAGATGTGATAACTTTAGTCCCAATGGCGGGACCAGAGAAGTCATAAAGAGATTTTGCAACAACTTTATACACTAACTATATTATTCAAGTTTTACGAAAATGAGCAAAATTGATTTAACCCAGTATGGTATCACCGGTACCACTGAAATCGTTTACAATCCCTCCTATGAGACGCTCTTCAAAGAGGAAACTCTTCCCAATCTTGAAGGCTTTGAAAAAGGTGTAGTTACCGAGCTCGGAGCAGTCAATGTGATGACCGGCGTTTATACAGGTCGCTCACCCAAGGATAAATTCATTGTGCTTGACGAGAACTCAAAGGACAATGTTTGGTGGACAACTGAGGAATACAAAAACGACAACAAGCCCGTTACCGAAAAGACCTGGGATGCCGTTAAAGAAATTGCCGTTAAGGAACTTTCTAACAAGAAGCTCTATGTTGTAGACCGTTTCTGCGGTGCCAACAAGGACACCCGCATGGCTGTACGCTTCATCATGGAGGTTGCATGGCAGGCCCACTTCGTGACCAACATGTTCATCGCTCCCACAGAGGAAGAACTCAAGAACTTCAAGCCCGACTTTGTCGTTTACAACGCATCAAAGGCTAAAGTTGAAAACTATAAGGAACTTGGTCTCAACTCAGAGACAGCTGTTGTGTTCAACACTACTTCACGTGAGCAGGTAATCATCAACACCTGGTACGGTGGTGAAATGAAGAAAGGTATGTTCTCAATGATGAACTATTACCTCCCCCAGATGGGTATCGCTTCAATGCACTGCTCAGCCAATACCGACAAGAACGGCGAGAACACAGCTATCTTCTTCGGTCTGTCAGGTACAGGTAAGACCACCCTTTCAACCGACCCCAAACGTCTCCTCATCGGTGACGACGAACACGGTTGGGACGACAACGGTGTCTTCAACTTCGAAGGTGGTTGCTACGCTAAGGTTATCAACCTCGACAAAG
>CAYTWG010000068.1:0-10583 GCA_964442005.1 uncultured Bacteroides sp.
TTTTGACCGGATGCTTTTATCTTCTGTTTAATATTCTCCGGAATCTCCGGATAGACATTATCGTGTGGCTTAATCATTTTCTAATATCTTATTTCAAGCAGAATTGGATTGTTAGTGGATACGGTACAATTCTTTATAATCTCAGCTCTGACTATTTGAGGTACAAAACTGCGACTCGCAAGGAAATAGTCTATTCTATGCCCCTGATTATTGGCTCTCACAAAAGAATTATTTCTAAAGAAGTAATCAGACAGCAAGTTGGAAGATTTTCCACGCAGTGAGTGGAAAATCTTGGGATAAACCTTGTAGAATTGAGAATAACTATAAAGATTTGTCTTGGTAAATCCTTTGCCGTAATTAGCCGTAAGACGTTTGGAAAGACCTTTTATAATCGCAGCCCCATATGTGGCTCGATCCTGTCCATTAAGTTCCTCCTCGGCTATAAGTTTACCGAGTTCCCAGTTTCTTTTTACCAACGCTTCGTTGATCTGCCGATAAGCGGTTTCACGAGCCTGCACAATAACGCCGGACGCCCGAATATAAAGAGCGTCAATCGCCGAATCTAATATTTTGTCAGTCTTATCGTGCTTCATATTCTTTGATTTTAAAGCGTCAGTAGTGACTCTGATTTATTGCTTACATTAAATCTTTGACATCAATGTCGGGTAATTCTAAAATCCTTATTAGCGCATGAGTAGAAATGCCTTGACGGTTTAACGCAAAGTTACAAATAAATCTGAGATTATCGCTATGGTATAGATGGAAAATTTGGAGCGCAGCATGCTGCGCAAGGAGAATGTAAGAGGAGCAGCCTGTCAGATTTTAACTTCGTGTAACGCGCTGACTCTTAACAATCCCGGTTCAAGGGATGTCGATGAGTCGGTGGGTCTGAAGCGACAGGCGCCAGTGAGGATGCGACTTTATGTAGTCAACGACCTCGGCTGTGTTCTCGCCGGAGCAAGGCTGAAGAAACAGATTGGTCGTGTCAAATTTTGCAGCGATGGACTCGACATCCTGACCTGTGTATACAATTTTAAGCTCGTCGCAACGCGTCAGCACGGTATCGCCGCCGGGCTTGGGAGAACATGTCACCCAGTCGATTGACCCGGGGAGCGGACGGGTGCCGTTGGTCTCGATATGTACGCGGCGCCCCGAGGCATGGAGTGCATCGACAAGCTCATCAAGCGGACGGATCGACGGCTCCCCGCCGGTAAGTATTACCGTTGTGGCGGGGTAAGCGATGACACGCGACACGATCTCGCCAACCGTCATCATCTCATGACTGAGATGATCGGTATCACAAAAATCGCATTTCAGATTGCAGCCCGATAGTCGCACAAACACAGCGGGGAGTCCCGTGTGGAATCCCTCGCCCTGAAGGCTGTAGAATATTTCGTTGACAGGCAGCTCAGTCGATTTCATAGGTAGCGGTATTGCCTTCACTTTCCTGCACATCGACACGGAAACAATTGTCAACCTGCTCACACACCCATCGTGCGATATTCTCAGCCGTAGGGTTGAACGGCAACACTTCATTAAAATTGGCATGGTCGAGATTGCCGCATATCAACTCCTTTATGTGGCTGAAATCGGTCACCATCCCATCGGCGTTAAGTTCTTTGGCACGGCAGTGAACGGTAATTATCCAGTTATGTCCGTGAAGTTGAGAGCACTTGCTGCCGTAAGACAACTCCAGGCGGTGGCTTCCTGCCACCTCGATGCGTTTGGTTACGTAATACACGTCAGTCGTTTATTTAATTTTCAGTTTTTAAATCTGCTGAACCGCCTACCGGCACAAGCCCTAATTCGGCGGCTTTCTCCACCATCAGCCGGTAGCCGTGTTCAAAGTTGTTGGGATCATCCGACGCGAGCAACGACTCTCTGACATAATCCTTTATGATACCGACCTGTGGTCCCTGCCCGATGCCGAATGTCGCTTTGATAAGATTTCCGTCAATGGGAGGTTGCCAGTTGCGCAGACGGTCACGTGCTTCCAGCTCTATCATCTTGTTGCGCACCAACTCGAAGTTTTCAAGATGGCGTTCCACTTTCTCGCGGTTTTTCGACGTAATATCGGCACGGCATAGCGTCATTAACGCTTCTATATCATCGCCGGCATCGACAAGCAGACGTCTGACCGCGGAGTCGGTGACGGCGTCCTCGACCAGTGCGATAGGACGCATGTGTAGCTCAACGAGTTTCTGCACATATTTCATCTTGTCATCCATCGGAAATTTCATGCGCCGGAATATGCGTGGAATCATCTTGGAGCCTATGTAGTTGTGATTGTGAAATGTCCACCCTACCGTCTCGTCCCACCGTTTTGTGACAGGCTTGGCGATATCATGAAACAACGCCGCCCACCGCAGCCACACATCGTCGCTCTTAGCCGCGACATTGTCGAGCACCTGGAGCGTGTGGTAGAAATTATCCTTGTGTCCGCGTCCGTTGACCACCTCAACCCCTGACATTGCCTGCAACTCAGGTAGAATAATGCGCAGCAATCCCGACTTGCGAAGCAAATCCCAGCCGATCGACGGACGCGGCGATTTCATTATTTTAGTCAGTTCGTCATACACTCTTTCACGCGAGATTATTTCAATGCGCCCACAGTTACGCTTTATAGCCTCAAAAGTCTCGTCGACAATTTCAAACTGCAGCTGCGTGGCAAATCTTATAGCGCGCATCATGCGTAGCGGGTCATCGCTGAAGGTTATGTCGGGGTCGAGAGGCGTCCGTATCAATCCTTTTTCAAGATCGCTCAATCCATTAAACAGATCGGTCAGCTGACCGAACGTATCACGGTTGACACTGACAGCCATTGCGTTAATCGTAAAGTCGCGGCGTGAAATATCATCCTCGAGTGACCCGTCCTCAACTATAGGCTTACGACTCTCGCGGCGATAAGACTCGCGTCGTGCACCCACAAACTCAAATTCCTCGCCACGGTACTTGACCTGAGCTGTCCCGAAATTACGGAACACACTCAGATGCACTCCCTTGCCAAGCGTCGCGGCAACCGCCTCGGCAACCTCTATGCCACTACCGACAGTCACGAAGTCGATATCCTTGGAGTGTCGTTTCAGGAACAGGTCCCTGACATATCCCCCGACGACATAGCACTCACGGGACATAGTGTCGGCTACCTCTCCGACGTGATGAAATATCTTACGGTCAATCTTATCGGCAAGTGAAATCATCGGTCAAAAGATATTATTTCCTCGTGTAAATTGGTTATACATTTAAGTCCGTCGGCTGTTACCACATAAGTATTCTCAACACCTACCGCACCTACTCCGGGAATTACAAACTTAGGCTCGAGAGCAATCACATTGTTTAGTGCAAGGATGTCACGACTGCGAGGCGCTATCACCGGCAACTCGTTTATCTCGATACCTACACCATGTCCTACAAACTTGGCATGCTGACGATGTCCCATGAAAAAGCGGGCGAGACCCTCTTCCTCGGCTATCGCCACGGCGCGTTCATAAAGTGCTTTTGCCTCAGTGCCCGGTCGCCCCATAGCGGCAAGCTCACGATTGATACGTATCGAACATTCATGTGCCTTCAGCGCCTCCGCACCGATCTCTCCGACCGAGAACGTACGGGTCATATCGGTCATGTAACCGGTATAATTACCGTTGACATCAACCATAACCGTAACGCCCGGGCGCAACTCGGTACCGTCGGCTCCGACAGGAAGTGACGGATGCATTCCGGCGCCACCCATCGCGAAATCGTAAGGACTGGGGGCATCGGCATTCTCACCGGCTATAATATTACCCATGAAGAGTTCCATCGAGTCACCGCTTACGCGGAACTGTCCAAGACACCCTTCAAGGCGTGAAAGACGTTCTATTTCGACCTGAAGCTCTATGTCGGTCATTCCGGGACGGAACAGACTCGGAATCTTACGGTAGACATGTTCCTGCTTTACACCTGACATATATATGAGCCGAAGCTCCTCTTCGGTCTTTACGGATCGCACACCCCGCATTACGGACGAGGCATTGGCAACAGCAGCTCCGTTAAAGACTGTTTTCATCCGTTCAATAGTCGAGTAACACATCGTATCCATCTCGAGACCTACTACCGACGGCGTGACAGCGAGATATGATGGAATGTCCTCCGGTTTCCTTATATATATTACATTGTCACCGTCAAGCTCGACGGGGCGCTGTACAAAATATGCAACTTCACCGGTAGCCGTTATATAAACATAACCGGCAAATACACGTCCTGTGAGATAGAATTTATTGGCATTATCGCCTATAAGCACCGCATCAATCGACGCCTCGGTGACTGCGGCGGCAACTTTACCGACACGCAATGAGGCTTCGGCGGCACTCAGCAATTGTAGCTTTTCCATATTCCTTCAGTTATAGGGTACAAAGTTAGTCACCACATCCGAGTTCTGCAAATTTTTTCACCACCCCGACAAGCCATAGAAAAAGATAGCATCATCAACAATGCGCCTCGGGACATAAATGACGACAGCCACTCCGCGAGACCACTGAAGCCGCTGCGGAATGGCTGTCGTTTATACTTATTACTTATTAATGTAAGGAAGGATGGTGTCAGCCTTTGACTACCACTTTGACTGATTCATCAGCAACCTTTACGACATAGACGCCTGCCGTCACTTTTATTTTCTCGACTCCGGCAGCAACCGAGCTGTGCAGGGTCTTTCCGTCTACGGCAACAACGGTAACAGTCTGACCTTCGGCTCCGGCTACAACTATGCAGTTGCCTTGAACAGTTACCGAGTAACGCGATACCTCGGCGTTAAGGACACCGGCATTTTCAACCGACACGGTCAACGGATCAGTAGCGACTGACTCACCGTAGTTATAAACGGCGCTGACGCGGTAGCTGTATTCACCGTTCTCTTCAAGCATATCGGTCATAGAAGTCTCTTTCACGAGCGACTCGTTGATTTTGACACCGTCACGGTAGACATTATATCCCTCGACTGCAAGATCTGCCGGGGCAATACCTGCTTTCTCAAAGGTAATGTCATCGACATAGAGAGCATAAGAGTCATAAGAGATATGATGTATTGCAAAATATTTTGCTCCGGCAGGAAGAGCGGCTGTGTATTCGGTCCAAACCTCAGGAACGGCTCCGTTAGCAGGATAGTTGGTCACCTCCTCTACTTTTACAAAGTCATCGATGTCTTTACCGGTTGTCGAGTAAAGGACTTCAAACTCCTCGGGGAAAGCGACAGAGAAACCGCATGCATAGAAACTTACAATTTGCGCGTTGCCTGAGAGAGCTGGCGAGATCGCCCAGTTGTCATTAGTAACCTGACAGCTCCAGGCTACGAGCATGTTGTTACCGCTATGAACAGGCACATCAATCAGATATTCCTCCGGAACGCCTGCCTTAACAGGATCGAAGAGCTGGAAAGCCATGGGGGAAGTACGGTAGGGATTATTCTCATCCTTGAGGAATGTGTAAGTCGCACGTCGGTCTCCATCATAGAATGTCCATCCACCGACTCCGGTAATATTAAACATTTCATAGTCTTCATTTTCAAAATCCTCGGTGACAGTTTCGGGAGCTGTCATATAGGCAAAATCAGGAACTTCCCACTTGAGAGCCACTGCACCTCCATCCTGAGCCTCGGCAGTAAACGAAGCAGGAGCTGGGAATTTTGACACCTCAACTGCGACTTTAACTGTCGCGGTGTTGTTATCATCATTGACATCACTGCCTGATACGACATCGAGCGTCAGATCAAGACCGTCACCGTCAAGCACTGAAGTCGACTGAGTAAATTTCACTTCGACAACAGCATCAGGAGCGAGCACGTCGAGAGCTACACTACCGGCTTTCTCTCCGTTACGGTAGAACTCTACCACGGCATCTGCCACCGGGTCGGTACCGAGATTCTCAACTTTGCATCCGACAGTAAAGGATTCTCCACCTTTAACCACATCAGGAGCATTGACTGACATGAGACGCAAGTCGCTGCTGACGAGATCGCGCACACGGATATCATCGATAGGAACACTCCACATGTACTCGTCGTCATTATGGATTGCGCGCAAGCGCAATTCCACGAGAATATAAGGAGCCGATTTATAATCCGACAGGTCTATGCGGCATAATGTCCAGTCATCAGTAGGTTCAGCTTTAAGATCTATCGTCTTGACAACATCAAAGGCTCCGCTGCCGGCTGCGACCATAGCGTCAAGGGCACTGCCTTTACCCTGATAATAAAATTCAAAGACGGGATGTTCGGCTGACGATATATCTATTTTTGTAGAAGAGAACCCGTAGACTGCATCTTTTTCAAGTGGCATTATATAGAAGAAACCGTTGTCACCGTCACGCGAGTTAAGATATTCGGGGTCGGCTTCATAGTCATCGGCATTTGTCTGGAGTTCGTTATCATAAACCGTTCCGCATAATATAGTATAGGTAGTGGTCTCGGGATCTACAACCCACATCTGTGAGTAATAAGCATCGCTGAAACTTTCACCCCATGGAAGCAGATCAGGCTCTCCGACGATTACTATGTCGGAATTGCTTTCAAGCGAATAATATGTCTCGTCGATACCGGCGGTAATCTGGTAGGCGATGAAATCCTGTCCGTCAATATCGGAATAGTCAAACGTGTAAGAAGTCTCGGTAGTAACTGCAAGTGCAGGATCATAATAGGAACCGAATGCATCAAAAATATAATATTGCGCACGTGACGCATCCACGTAACCGCCCTTTTCTCCGACCTCGCCGACAGCATCCCACGACACAGTGACATGCTTGTAGTCATCCGACATCAAAATTTTGACGTTGGTCACAGGCAGAGGATTATCGGGTCCGGCATAGAAATCTTTGATAAGTAGGGTCTCTCCGGCGACATCTCCAACATAGGCAGTTGCCTCAATGCGGTTATAGCCATTGTTATAGAGATCGGTCTCAAAAGTAACGGTCTCGCCGGGAGCGATACCGGTCAGTGTGTGGGTGAGCAACCAGTTGGTCTTTATCTCAACCTTTGATATCGACGTCAGAGGATTGCCGCCCTGGCTCATTGTCGGCGCTGTATAGTGAACCGTAGCCTTAAGTTCCCCTTTGGGAGCGAGCTCATAGGTCATGGTTCCTGCAACGGGCGGGTCGACACGCTCTGAAGCTTCAGTGATCGAGAAGTTACAGATCTTAGGATTACCTGATTTAGCTGTTTCAGAGATGGCATGAAATCCAAAATAATAATAGCCGTCAGAACCTACTGTAAAATCCTGTTCACGGGTAATAAAACTCTGTCCCGACATGGTGTGAGCGGCAACAATCTCAATATTCATAGCCTCAGCTGTAGGAGATGTTCCGGCATACACTTCCAGCTTATCCTCAATACCCGACGCGAGAGCTGAGCCGTCCTCATATTTAAGGCAATAAGTCTTTCCGGCAAACAGATGAACCGGGAGGGAAATCATCCAGTCATCACATGTGGTAACCGATTCGTCATTAGGTTTCATACAGACGCTGTAACCGGTAAAACCGCCGGGTTTCCATGTGCGTCCGTCGCCATTGGCATCCACTATGACATATTGGTTGGTAATAGCAGCCTGATTTTTTCCAAGCGAATGTTCAAACGGTACTTCGATGGCATTTTCAGGAGCGGGGACCGCATCAGGATTTTCCTCAATCGAGAAGTTGCAGATTTTGATATTTCCCGATGTCGCGGTAGCCGACATTGCATGAAATCCGAAATAATAGAAGCCATCAGCTGACGCGGTGAAATCAATCGACTTGGTCTGGAAGTCTTTTCCTGAGAATGTGAAAGCCGGGAAGGCAGCTACGGTCAGCGACTCAACCTCAGGATATGCGCCGAAACACACTTCCATTTTTTCTTCCGTTCCCGACGAGAGAGTGGTACCACATTCAAACGATAGTGTATATACCTTGCCACCTGTCAGTTTCACGGCAGGCGATACAAGCCAGTCGTCACATGTAGTGACCGACTCGTCATTAGGTTTCATACACACGCTGTAACCGGTAAATCCGCCGGGTTTCCATGTGCGCCCGTCGCCATTGGCATCTATTACAATATATTTATTTGTGATTTCCGATTCTGACTTGCCAAGCGTATGTTTAAACGGCACTTCATAGTAGTCGGCAGGCTCGTCCTGCTGTGCAATGATATGACGCACGGCAGCAGGAGACGTGCGATGACTGAGGGAGTTGACCTCTTTCATCCCTTTTGCGGTTGTTCTCGCCAACGGAACTGATGCCGATGACACGATGATTGACGCCATTAAAGCGCAAACCATGAGTAACATTTTCTTCATAAAAATATGTGATTTAATTAGTATTTTACAAGATTTGTACCTATTTTGACTTCAAATATATACACAATTACCCGTATTCACTATCTTTGCGAATATTATTAACATTTATTAACCTTAAAACTGACAGATGTCATTCGACATCAGGCACCAGAGCCTCGACAAGCGTGGAGAACCGGTTGAACGAAAAATCGGGTGCCTTACATTCACCGAATCCGTAAGCCGCATGTGCAAATTTCACCCCGGCACCGTAGGCTGCATCGCAGTCACCTTGTGTGTCGCCGACATAAAGAGGAGACGTCAGACCATTACGCTCGACTATTATTGCGATGTTGTCACGTTTGCCTTTACCGGTTTCGCCATGGGTCAGCGAGTCAGTGAAGAAATCTTCAAGTCCGGTAAATTTCATAAAATTACGTAACCCCTCGGCTCCGCAATTACTCACCATGAAAAGCCGATAATATTGTGCCAGTTTTTCTATACCCTCTTTAACACCCGGATAGAGCCGACCTCCGAGCCGTGGCATCATTTCATTCTCGTTTTTATCAAGGAGGGCGAGATAGACATCCCTGTCGATTTTGCTGTCGTGAACAAGACGGTCATAGATAGCATCGATCGGAAGTCCCATGCACCGCAACAGATCTTCACGCGAGACAGTGACATCGACACCGAGAGCTTCTGACGTTGCATCCCACACTTTACAATAGGAATCGACGGCATCCCACAGCGTGCCGTCCATGTCAAACATTATTCCATCAAATCGTTTTTCCATCTGCCAGTCAGCCTTCTATTCAGTCAATAAACGCAACACCGACCTGCTCTATGCCTCGCAAAGTGTCAACCCTCATAATGTGGCGCACCCTGACGGGCGAACCGGAACGGTGACGCACATGTCTCAACACGGTGTCGGCAAGTTGGAAACGGGCTCCGATGCCACCGCCATACCAATCTCCATAAACATCGCACATTTCTATATTGACCGTGTCGGTGCGAGTGACGTCATCGTCTTCTGTAGTCACTTCAAGCCACAGGTTACGGTAAAGATAATCGTTGCCGTGACGCAGCATCACAACGATATCACCAACGGCGATCGAGTCGTCATGGCAAGGATTAAAAGTCATAACGTCGCCATAGCTCCAACCGTCGCCATCGACATTGCAGAAGCCGCTACTTTCGTTGCGGCTTCCACTACACGATGACATGGCGATAACCATGAGTGTCAATATTATAGCTTTAAGTGGCTTCATTTCTCGATTTTTCACTAAAACACGGCAAGAGGACCGTCTGACTGTTCCTAAGACTCCTGGGCGTTATGCTCCTCGCCGTTATTGCCCTGAGATTTCGGACGGTTACCGTCCTTGCCCTGACGATTACGGCGATTACCGCGGTCGCGGCGTTGCTGCGGCTGCTGACCATCGCCTTGCTGCTGGGGCGTCTCTCCACCTTGACGGCGCTCCCGTCGATCTCGGCGCTGCTCGTTCCCGGCATTCTCAGCCTTGGCTGATTGCTGCTCTTTCACGGCGGGCTGCTCTTTCACACCGTCCTGACGCGGTGCATCAGATTTAGGCTCGGTCGGACGCTGCTTATTGTTCTTGCGCTTCTTTTTCTTCTTGTTGTCAAATCGGTTGAGATTATCCTGATCAAGAATATCGTTATATTTCTTCTCTTTCGACACAACCTCACCGTCGCGCTGTAACTGTACAGGACGCTCACCGCGCTTGTTCATTGCTATGATTTCAAATGCACGGTCAGCATCGATTGTAACCAGATTGGCGGGAATCGATTTATCGGTCGAGTAGGTTATCTCGCGCTTGAAAATATCGGTCTTGAAATGAAAATATGTCGAGTCGGTCGTTTCAAGTCTTATCTCTCTTGCAGGGAGCTTCTTCACGCTTTCAACATAAGTATCCACCTCAAAGTTGAGACAGCACTTGAGCTTGGCACACTGTCCGGCAAGTTTCTGAGGATTAAGCGATATATCCTGATATCTTGCCGCGCTCGTTGCCACCGACACAAAATTAGTCATCCAGCTCGAGCAGCACAACGGACGTCCGCAAGGACCGATACCGCCTATGCGACCTGCCTCCTGTCGGGCTCCGATCTGTTTCATCTCGATCCTGACCTTGAATGTCTCGGCAAGTATCTTGATGAGCTGACGGAAGTCCACTCGCTCGTCAGCGATATAATAGAATATCGCTTTGTTGCCGTCGCCCTGATACTCGACGTCACCAATCTTCATTTTCAGCTGCAGACTCTCGGCTATCTTGCGCGAACGTATCATCGTGTCGTTCTCCT
>CAYTWG010000069.1:0-10567 GCA_964442005.1 uncultured Bacteroides sp.
CGGAGACATCACGCTCAATCACGACAAGGGTATAGTCCTCTCCCCCTCGGAGTTCCCCGAACTGTTGCACTACGTAGGACAGGATCTCATTGTCACAGACGGTAACACGCTTCTGGGCGCTGACGACAAGGCGGGCGTTGCCGAGATTATCAGCGCGATGGACTATCTGCTGCATCATCCCGAGGTGAAGCACGGTGACATACGTATCGCCTTCAATCCCGATGAGGAGATAGGGCAGGGAGCCCACAAGTTTGACGTCAAGCATTTTGGCGCCGACTGGGGGTACACGATGGACGGCGGCGAGATTGGTGAACTTGAATACGAGAATTTCAACGCAGCTGTCGCCAAGGTCACTTTCCACGGTCGTAACGTGCATCCGGGATATGCCAAGCACAAAATGGTCAACTCGATAAGAATTGCTACTCAGTTTGCCATCATGCTTCCCCGTTGGGAAACTCCCGAGCATACCGAGGACTACGAAGGTTTCTATCATCTCTGCTCGTTTGAGGGAGATGTCGAGAAGACCGTTCTCACCTATATAATCCGAGACCACGACCGCGACCGCTTCGAGCGCCGCAAGAAAGAATTTGAACATCTGACCCGCAAAATCAATCATGAATTTCCCGGTTGTGCCGAGCTTGAGCTCAAGGATCAGTACTACAACATGCGCGAGAAAATCGAGCCGGTGATGCACATTATCGAAATTGCTGAGCAAGCCATGCGTAATGTCGAGGTCGTTCCCAAGGTCGTACCTATCCGTGGTGGTACAGACGGAGCCCAGCTCTCGTTCAAGGGGCTTCCTTGCCCCAATATCTTTGCCGGAGGTCTCAATTTCCACGGTCGTTATGAATTTGTTCCCATCCCCTCGATGGAGAAGGCAATGCAGGTGATTGTCGAAATCGCCCGTTTAACCGCTGAGCGTCAAGGGTGAATCTCGTTGACAAGACTCTAATCGTTATAACCGGTCCCACCGGGTCGGGAAAAACTTCTCTCGCAATCGAGCTGGCGCGCAGCCTCGGTTGCGAGATTGTTTCTGCCGACTCCCGGCAGATGTTCAGGGAAATCCCCATCGGGACAGCAGCTCCGACGGCTGAAGAACTTGCCGCCGTGCCTCATCACTTTGTCGGTAATCTCGGACTTGCCGACTATTATAGCGCTGCTCAGTTTGAGACTGATGTGCTCGCTCTACTGCCCCGGCTGTGGGAGCGGAGTGACTATGTGGTCATGTGTGGCGGTTCGATGATGTATATCGACGCTGTGACCCGGGGCATCGACGAACTGCCCACGATCTCTCCCGACATACGTGCCGAGGCGCTTGCCATTTATGAGAACGGTGGAATTGAAGCTCTGCGGGAGCGGCTTGCAGCGCTTGACCCGGTCTATATGGAGCAGGTTGATCTCAACAATCACAAGCGACTGGTTCACGCGATAGAAATATGTCTCGAGGCGGGTGTGCCTTACTCGTCACTGCGCACCGGCGCTACAAAGCAACGGGATTTCCGTATCCTGAAATTTGCAATTGACTACGGACGCGAAGAGCTGTTTGACCGTATCAACCGGCGTGTTGACACGATGATTGCCGATGGCATGGTCGAGGAGGCGCGGCGCGTCTATCCAATGCGTCATCTCAACTCGCTTAACACTGTCGGGTTCAAGGAACTGTTTGCCGCTTTTGACGGCGACATGGACATGCCGACGGCGGTGGCGCGCATTGCTAAAAACACGCGTGTCTATGCCAAGAAGCAACTGACTTGGCTGAAACGTGACCCGTCGGTGGTGCGTCTCAACCCAGCCACTGCACTCGAGACCATCCTCGATGTGATAAAATCCCGTGAAGTTTAATTGCTCCAGTGTGACTCGATCCGTTCACGCTCGCTGCGGGTGATGGGGATTACGGCTCCATGTTTGGGTGAGCTGAAGTTGGTAGCTTTCATTACACCCTCGTTGAAGTGACCGAGATCGGTGAATGTGACGAAGTCACTTGTCTCGGCAAATCCGAAGTTGTGGGGATTGATGCTGTAGATGTCATACATTACAACCCACTTGTCCTCGCCATAACGCTTCCAGACGTTGGGTGCCTCGCAGGCGCCGTCCTCAAAGTCGATCCACTCGTTACAGTATTCCCACGGTCCGCATATTGAATCGGATACAGCGATCTTGATGCCGGGCACTCCGTCATGGGCAACGTAGGCGAGACACCAGCGACCGTCGGGCATCGGGGTAATGTCGGCGTCAAGCACGGTAACAGTGGTGTCGGGGTATCGGTAAAGAACCTCCGGCTCGGTGACGAGGGTGGTGAACTCCGGGTCGGTGAAAGCGTAATATATATTTGATGGAGCTATGCTGTCGCGCATCGTGAAATAGATCATCATGCGGTCGTTTGCCGGGTCGTAGGTTGTCTCGGGCGCCCATGCGCAACCGATGTTTCCGAATTTTTCCGGGTAAAGACTGTCAATGCGTAGGTTGGTGCGCTTCCAGTTGATGAGATCGGGCGATTTCATCAGCACGAGTCCGCGATTGTTGCCCCATCCGTATTTTTCGCCGGGACGTTCCCACTCGGTGTCTCGGAAGCCTGCCTCGCGCGCGAAGATGTGCAGGTCGGTCATAGCGAGATAAAACTGTCCGTCGCCGCCTCGTGTGATGTGGGGATCGCGTATGCCGCGCTGCTCGGCTATCGTATCGCCGGCTATGACAGGGAGTCCGTTATTGATGGCTGTGAATGTGTAGCCGTCGGGGCTCGTTGCCATGTGCAGCGAGTGGGTGTCGTCGGAGAAGTAGACAAGCAGATAGTTGTCAAGAGGTTCGGGCGACGGTGTTTTGTCAGTACATGCCGCGAAGCATGTGATTGCCGCCGTTGCAAGGATGGAGCTGATTGTTTTATTCATGATATTCATAGGTTATTGTTTATTCAACCGTGATGGTTATTGTAGTCATTCCGAGTGCGGGAGTCGAAGCGGTGATGTCGATGCTTCCGGGAGTTCCTGTTGACTTAATGACGGCGAGGGCACGTCCGTTCCACACGTTGCGGTAGGTACGTGAATACCCGTCCGGTTCTTTGGGGTTGCCGTTTCCGGTGGCTATGACCGTGCCTTCGCCTTCGGTCGAGAATGACAGGTAGGCATTGGCATCGGGAACAACACGACCTTCCGCGTCGACAATCTCGGCGGTGACGTAAACAAGCGATTCGGGGTCGGCGTCAATCACGTTCTTGTCGGCAGTAAGGCGTATCGCATGTGGCTTACCGGCAGTGGCGAGCGTGGTGGCGGCAAGTTTGGAGCCATGGCTGTTCAGACCCTCGGCGCGGAGTGTCCCCGGTTGATAATGTATTTCAAACTCGGCGATGAAATGTTCTTTGCGAGAGGTGGAACGTGTGCCGATCAGCTTGTCGTTGAGGTATAGGGCGACAGCGGGATAGTTTGACATGACCTGTACGGTGATGGGTTTCCCTTCGTGTCCTTTCCAGTTCCACGATTCCCAGACCGGTGCTGTGCTCCATGACGTCTCCTTGATTTTTCCGTGATAGCCGTCGGGCTCTTTCACGGCGATGTAGAGTGCCGGTTTATCGGAATATAGCATTTCGCGGTAGTGGGAAATCGGTTTGCGGTGACCGATTATGTCGATGTCGCCGCAATATGAGTTGTGCCAGGGCCACATCGGACCGTGATAGTGCTCGCCCTCGGGATCACCCTCATAATAGTAGCGCCCGATTCCCGACTCGCCGATATAGTCGATGCCGGTCCAGACGAAGTCGCCGATAACATAACTGAGGTCTGTGACTTTTTCCCAGTTAGCGAAGGCATCGCGGGGGTATGACTCAGTCTGCCACATCACGCGTTCGGGCAGTCGCTCATGATCCCCTTCAGCTTTGTGTATCATATAATTGTAGCCCACGATGTCATGTTGCTCGGCGAGGGGATCGTAGATTTCCCAGTCGGAGTCCCACGCGGCGAGTGCCGAGGTGACGGGGCGACCCTGATCGAGCCACCGGCAACACCATGCAAGCATCGAGGCGGTAGAGACAGCCTCGGGCGACTTGCGCTCAAGGATTTCGTTACCGATGCTCCAGCTTATAATGGAGGGATGGTTGCGGTCACGTTTTATCATCGCAGTAAGGTCACTCCTCCACCACTCGTCAAACAATTCGCCATAGTCGTATTCGTTCTTTTTTTCGCGCCAACCGTCGAAAGCTTCGTCTATGACAAGGAGACCTATGCGGTCGCAAGCGTCAAGAAATGCCGGTGATACCGGATTGTGGCTTCCTCTGACGGCATTAAAACCGGCCTCTTTCAGCAGTCGTGCCTTGCGGTACTCAGCGTCATCGTAAGATGCGGCTCCAAGGATACCGTTATCGTGGTGTACGCATGCGCCCGACAGTAAAATAGGTTTGCCATTGAGCTTGAATCCCTCTTTGGCGCTATATTCGATAGTGCGTATGCCGAATGTCTCATAGTCCTCGTCGATTGCTTTATTGCCGTCGCGCAGGATGACGTTGAGCGAGTAAAGAGCCGGTGAGTCAAGGCTCCAGCGCTCGGGCTTGGTGACAGGAATATCCATTACTACTGTGCGTGTGGTGTCGCCACCCAGTTCGACCTGTCGTTTACTTTCAGCTACATATCTGCCGTTACGGGTGATTGTGGCAAGTACATCGGCTGTGCCTGACCCTTTGTAATTGTCGTTGCCGGTGTCAACCGTGAGGGTCACGCGGACAATCGCAGCGTTATCTCCGACAACAGGTGTAGTGACGAAAACACTACCTGACTGTATGTGGACCGGAGCGTATTCCTCAAGCCACACGTGGCGGTATAAGCCTGAACCGGAGTACCAGCGGCAGTTTTTCTGACGGGAATTGTCGACTTTGACGGCAATCAGGTTGTCGCCTTCGTGGAGAAAAGGCGTCATGTCGACGCGGTAGGAGGTATAACCGTATGGGTGACCGCCTGCGAGTTGTCCGTTGACATATACTTCGGAATTCATGTATGCGCCTTCAAGGTAGAGCACGCGGCTGCGGTTGTCAAGAGCCGGTATCGACAGCGTTTTACGATACCAGCCGGTGCCGGTAGGAAGATAGCCGCCGTCGTTGCCCGACGGACAGTCCCGGTCGAAGTCATGTTCAACGCTCCAGTCATGAGGCAGACTGAGCGTGCGCCATGATGAGTCATCTATGTCTATACCCGACATGTCGTTGTCGGTGATTTCGAATCGCCAGTCCTGATCTAGCAGCTGGCGGTTGGGAGTGACGGCTCCGACCGGCACGGCGTTTGAAAGTGCGAGCAGGACAATCGCAATTAGTTTTTTCATGAATATCTATTTGAGATTATACGGGAACGCAAAGGTAGTTATTATTCCGGTTACTGACGGCATGTGACGCGCATAAATCGGGATTACGGGACAGATATTTTGTACACTTTGCCATTTATCTCAATTATATATATGCCGTGTTGCAGAGCGATGCGAAGTGTGCCGCCGGCTGGAGAGGGTGTCGTTAAGAGCTGTCGACCGTCGGGGGTGAACACTCTGACGGTAGTGTCCTGAGTGAGACCGTTTATGTCGACTCGTCCCGGCATTGCCGTGACGGTGACGCCGCCGTTAACGATATCTACGATTCCGCCCGACAGGTCGATGTCAAATGTTACGCTTGCCATTTCGGTGACTCCCGAGCCGTAGCGTGCCTTGACGCCGGCGGTGTGACTGCCTTGGGAAAGGTTCTTGATAAGATATTCGTTGTCAGGAGTTTCGGCGACAAGTTTCCCGTCGAGATACACTTCATAATCGTTGACTACGCCGGGCGCACGCAACAGCGAGGTGATACCGTGATCGGGGATGTTCCCTGCATCGCCTATGAAGATGTCGTCGAGAGCTACATAGAAGTTGTTTTCCGAGATACAGTTGATTGCGACGTAGTGGGCGTCAGCAGGGATACTTACGATATATTGCTGCCACTCCTCGTGGTTGATAGTTATGTTTCCGTCAACCCATGTGAATGAGTCGAGGTCGGTCGATTCAGTGGAGTAGCCTACACGCAACGTCTCGACATATCGTGTCCAGTAGCATCTTGCCATGAAACTGATCACGTAGTCGCGGTCGGTCTCAATCCGTGGTGAGATGATGTAGTCATCATTGGGGACGTAATTGATTGTCGCCCATGTAAGGAGGCAATGGTCGCCGCTGAACGTGTCGAGGAAGTCCCGATCAATCATTGAAGGTTCGGTTGCCGAGGGATTCATGACGATAAAAGCCATCTGACTGTTGGCATTGGGATAGGTGTAATTGGGAGATGAGTATGTTATGGCTTCGTCGCCGTCAACATAGGTCCATCCGACAGTTCCGGGTGAGTTGATAGCCCAGTCGTCGTGTCCTTCAAAATCATCAAACACACCGGATATTACGTTCCATCGCAGCAGACGTGATGCCGGGTCACCGGTCTCCTCGACGAGAAGCGACGATGGAGTCTTGGTAGTCTCGATAAGGGTGTATGAGGCTTCGGTATCGGCTCTATCGCTGACCTCTATTTCTGCTTCGATGGGCAGGTATCCGGCTTTTGTGACGGTCAGTGTGTAGTTGCCTGTCTTGACGTCGGGAATCACGACGAGGTTGTCGTCGCCGACAGTTGCCGAGTAACTTGCTGTGGTTCCTTTTCCTACGAGTGACAGTCGGGCGCCGGCAGCCGACTCTCCCGGTACGTTGGTGTCAAACCTCAGTATTACTGCTGATGTCAGACGGTGGCTGAATGATTCCGATATAGTTGCAAGCGACTCGTTGCCGTCGGGGTAGATGGCTTTGACAGCATAGCGGTAGATACCGGGGTCGGCAGTGGCTATTGTTGTGTCTGTGTAGGTGCAATCGTTGATGATATTGTCGGTCATGAGTGTCCATGACGATGGATCGGATTGGGCTGTTGCGTCAAGTCGCCATACCTTGTAACCGTCGATCGTGACTGCCGGACTCTCTGCTGCTACACGGGTGCGGGGTGCGCCGAACGGGAGGACTGTAGCGCGCAGGGTCAGATTGCTCCGGAACATGTAGCCCCCGTCATCATAGTGGCTGTGGAACGGTTCGGTACGGTAGTCATGTGTAAACACCATCTTTTCGTGTAGGGGAGGATATGACGGATTTTCGCCACCCGAGTCCATGC
Source organism: uncultured Bacteroides sp. (assembly GCA_964442005.1). Taxonomy (GTDB): domain Bacteria; phylum Bacteroidota; class Bacteroidia; order Bacteroidales; family Muribaculaceae; genus JAAVFS01. The sequence continues at coordinate 7,133 of CAYTWG010000069.1, forward strand.
ACAGACGTGCATCGCCGCGCAGTGTCACGAGGGCTCCGCGCGGAGCGACTACCGGATAGTCAAGACGGTGGGTGAGCCACTCTCCGTTGTGACTCTCGATGCCGTTATGTTCGTACAGGAGGGTCGATGTGGGATTTCCATCGCTGTCGAGGTCAAATATCAGCACATCGACCGGTGAGCCTTCCGAAGCGTTGTTCCAGACATCCCAACTGACAGCCGTGAAAAGAGCCGGAGTGTCGAATATGACACCCGCTGCCGTGTACTCGGTGACATTAGACATCTCCATACTGAAGACAAAGAGGTCGGTGCCGTCATCGTATCTTAATGTCTCTTCACGGTCCTGCGGTGCTGTCCAGGTGACGGTGGCTTTCACACGGTCGGCAGCGACAGTTACGTCACCCGGTGCGATAAGTTTTACAGGGAGTGCTATGGTTCCTATATCAGTTCCGGTGATTGTAGATTCGATCTGGAGTGATATAGGTTCATAATTGACTGCATAGATATCCACGTTGTAGGAACCTGACACGTACACGTCTGCCGCTCTGAAATATCCGTCCCGGTCAGTAACCGACATATAATTGTCATATCCGTGGATGCTTACCGACGCTCCGGAAATCGGATGCCCGTCTGTATCGGTCACGCGACCCGTGACTGACATGCGTGCGATCGGTATCATCACAATTTCTTCAGTCTTTGTCTCAAGCGCGTCCAGTGTCAATGACTCGGTCATCGGTTCAAAACCGTGAGCCGTCACCGATAGATTGTAGGTTCCGGGCGTAATTTCGTAAAATGCAAATTGCCCGTCGGCTGCCGTGGTCAACGTTTTGTCATCAAACTTCACGGTGGCACCGGCGACAGGATTCTTTCCATCGGTTACTGTTCCGGTGAGCGTGGCGGCAAAGTTCTCGGCTACAGCTACATTGGAAATGTAAAGTGAAGCAAGCGACGGTTTCCACTCGGCGTGGAATCCGATGTAATAGATGCCGGTTTCGTCAACAGGCGGAATCGAGACGTACGTGCGGTTGAGAAATCTCAGGTCGGTAGTCTCTGATTTCAAGATCTTACGCTGCTCCGACGGAGTGTTGCCTCTGCCTATTGTGAGAGTGTAGGACGCCGGGTAATAGATGTTCATGCAGCCGACATCGTAGGATATCTTGTAGTCACGACCCTTTTCAAGCAGGAGCGGGGGGGAGATAAGCCAGTCGTCGACACTGATGGAGTTGTTGCCGCGCATTATCATTGTACGTTCATCCTCTAAAGTCATGCTACGTGCCCAGGTCACATTGTCTTTGTTACTGTCTATGATAGTCCAGAGTGGCATTTGTAGAACATCTTCAAAGTCATAGACGAAAGGCAGTGTCATGGCTTCTCCGATTACCGTCGGCGACGTAACGGCAGTCTCCCCATCACCATGAGAAGTGACAGGAGTGACATGATAGACACACACCTGCATCGACTCGACTGTGTCGTGTACGGATGTCGATTTCGTAGCCTCGGCGATTATTTTCTCACCCGGATAGCGGGTGACACGGTAGGTCAGTGTCGACAGGTCGATATAACTGTTGTTGTGAGCGCCGGCGATTACCGGTTGCCAACTTATTGTAGCGTTGTTCCCGTCGACCGAGACCGTTACGTTGCGGGGCGCGGCTGCAATATCCTCGCCGACAAACATTTTCTTCGAGCATGGTAAACCGTTGCCGGCGTCATTGACGGCACGTACGCCTATGCGGTGAAGGCCCTCCGTGGTTTCGACTGTGAAGCTGACAGTTTCTCCAGGATTCCCAAGGGTGTTTTCACAGATTGTTCCGTCGATTTCAAGTATGACACCGGTGATGACCGCAAGTTTAGAGCCGTCGGCGCAGGTCGATGGGAGCGTTGCCGTGACATTGATGACGCGATCATGCGAGGCGTTGTCGACACGCAGGTTGTTTACAGCTCCCGGTGCGTCGGGCTTAGCTGCTTCGCCCGGAATGTACAGCCCTGTCATCTCGCCCTCGTTGCCGAGTTCGCTTATCAGTTCTGCATCACCGGTCACGGTGTTGAGCCGGTAGAAATATCCGTCTGTGGCAGTGGAGCATGCCCAGTAAAGCGAGCCGTCAGCATGATTGAATGTCATCGATTGCATGTACTCGATGTCATCGCGTACGAATCCTACGTTGGCAAATTCTGTCGCACCGGGGTCGAGACAACATAAAAATCCGTCGTTTTCGATGGCGTATAGCTCACCTTCCCACGAACATGCCAGTCCGGCAAACCATCGGTCGGGAATTTCCATTATTGTCGTTGCCGATCCGTCGGCGGGATTTACTTCACATAGTGCAGTCGACTTGCCGTCATAATGATAGATGGCGAGCAGGCGGTGGGTGACATGGTCAAATGTCATGTCGACGTATAAGGGCATATCTTCACCGGCTGCCGATAACTGTGTAATTACGCCGGTCTCTATGTCTACGCGGTTCCATGCAGCCGGTAACGGTCCGGCTGAGTAGGTCTGTGCATAGTATATTCCGTCGGCAGCCATTGTTCCGGCGCTTACCTTTGCTGTATTTGATATCAGGATCGGCGACGTAGCGTCGGTTACGGGGAATGTGTACCATCCGGGTGATCGGTCGTTGTCGCTGATAAGGAATCCCATTACCTGATTGGTATCGTCGGCTTGTGGTGTAGCGGAATACGGTGCACCGCTGCCGGCAAGAGAGAGTACTGAGATTAAGCCGACAATGCACACTGAAAATATCGATTTATTTATCATGATAGAAGTAATTCTTTGTGTTATACGCCTGTTTTTGTACAAAATTAAGATTAAATTCCCATATTACAAAATTTTATTCCGTTATGCGGCAGCCATATAATGTTTTTTTGACTATAATTAATTCCGGTTAACCACCGACACGTTGTCGAAAGACTATCTGAACAAAAAAATGGAGCTATAGGATTGTTTTTTTTGGATGTGTACTGATTTATTCGTAATTTCGCAATGTGAAACCCTGCTGTCGATGACTGTAGGTTTTACTGCTTGTAAATAGCAAGTTACTTAAATAATAATAATAGATTACACAATTATGAGTAAAGAAAAAAAATTCTTGACCTGTGATGGTAATCAGGCAGCTGCCCACATCTCGTATATGTTCAGCGAGGTTGCAGCCATTTACCCTATCACTCCTTCGTCAACTATGGCTGAATATGTAGACGAATGGGCAGCCGCAGGTCGTAAGAACCTCTTCGGCGAGACCGTTCTCGTACAGGAAATGCAGTCGGAAGGCGGTGCGGCAGGTGCTGTCCACGGTTCACTTCAGGCAGGTGCTCTCACTACTACCTACACTGCTTCTCAGGGACTTCTCCTTATGATCCCCAACATGTACAAGATAGCCGGCGAGCAGCTCCCCTGTGTGTTCCACGTTTCGGCTCGTACTCTCGCTTCTCATGCGCTCAGCA